>JAFKGL010000014.1 GCA_017307065.1 Candidatus Paracaedimonas acanthamoebae | reverse complement strand
ATGAACCCTAAATAATGACGGATCATTGTTAAATGATGCTCTACTGAAAGTGCAATATTTTGAACTTTAAAGAATATTCCTCTGCTATCTGAAGCACCTCCTAATACATCATGAATCATCTTCAGAAATTTTAAAATCTCTTCACTCGTAATAACAGAATTTTGAATAATTGTTCTTACATCATCAGTGCTTTTATCTTTTTCTTTTTTAGTTTGTTCATTATTTTTTGGTTTTCTTATTTTTTCCCATTTATCCTGCCATATTTTTATAATTTCTGGATCTATAATGCCTATTTCTTGTAATTTAGCTTCAAGATATTTAAAGGTAGTAGCATCATTAAAAACAGTACCTCCTCGATCATCTTTTTCAGTTAATTTCTTTAAAGAATATCTTACTTCTTCGCTTGTTAAAATTTTAATACCATCTAATGTCTTTAGTAACTCTTTTGATTTTTCTTCATGTTCTTCTTCTTTATTGCCTAAAAACCCATTAATTTTTATAGCCTTATATGCTTCTTTTAATTTTTTCTTTGTCGTTTTAGAAAGAGGTAAATTGTCGACATTTGCAGTAAATTCTTCTTGTTTGGTGTTCTCATCAATAGGCCGTTTTCTTTCAATGACTGCTTTCACTAATAATAGGCTATCTTTTGGATTTATATATAAATCAGCCGTATTTATTAATTCTTCTTTATCATCAATTGTAAGATAAAGAGGATAGAGCATAGACATAAGCTTATCCACGCCTCTTCCTTCAATGGGTTTTATGTTAGTTTGTGGCGTCTTATAAAAATTTTGCAATGAAGACAAATTTTTTGGAAAAGCATCAAGTGTATTCTTAGCAAAATCGAAAGTTTCACTAAAATCTTTGAGTATAAGTAAAACTATGCTTCTTTCTTCCTCTAAAGCCTTAACTAATCTTCTTTGAAATGAGAGCCCATGTTGGCCTGAATCACGTAGTCTTTTTAAATTATCCCAGAAATTTGAATTTAAGCTTGCAATAGTGGGCGAAAGATTTTTAGAGATTTCACCTAAAATATCCATAAGTCTTAAAATAACATGTATGGATGGAATGCACTTAAAATCAAAATTCTCAAAGGTTCTTATGATTTTATGTAAATATGCTGTATCTGCTCCATAATTGCTTAATAGTGATATAGATGGGAAAGAGGGGGTATCATCAGTTATTTCAATTGAGGCATCCTCTCCTAAAGCTTCTTTTATTTCTAATATTATAAATTTTTCTATACGATCTATAAAATATTCGGACTCTTCAACGATCATAGGTAAGGCTTCATGTAAAATCTGTCTATTTTGTGGTAAAAATAAAACATCTTTAAATATGGGAGAAGTTGCATGCACACTTACTAGCCCCAGATTTCTCAACATCATCCAAGGAACCAGTGCATGAGCCGAATGATTGCGATTTGAGAGAAGCTTTTTTTTCTTAGAAACAAAGCTTGATAAATCTAAAGTTTGGAATTTATATGGAACATTCTCATTTATACATAATAAACTATTTAATGTTGTAATTAATTCATCTTCTTCAGTCTTTGTATTAGGAGTTTTTAATTTCCTAATTTTTTCTATCATAGGAAGTGTTACTCGCAAATGTTCACTAATATCAAAATAACTTCGAAAAATTTTCAGATTCTTCAAATGCTGCCTGAAATTATCTATATTCTCTTGCATTGTGGCATTATTATTTTGTTGCATAATTTTGAGAATTTCATAAATAGATGAAAACATTAGAGGAGGAAGTCCTACAAATAACTCCTCATCATCGGGAACCCACTCAAAAAGCGGCCTGCTACATACTTTTAAATCTAACGACGGAGATATTTCTTGAATTATTTCGATAGCTTCAAATGCATCCCTTTCATCCTCGTGACTTAATCTGCTTTCCTCGTAAAGTATATAGCGGGCAACATGTTCAATAAAACAATTTCGAGTAAATAATAGTAAGTTTGAAGCAGGTATGGTGTTGATTAATACACTTATATAATTTTCTAGTTCATTTACCATATTATCAAAAATACTCAAATGATAACGGAGGTGATAAGATAGTCTTGATGATGATTCTATTTCCGATAAAAACTGTTGTGGTATATTAAATTTGAGTTTCAAAGTTTCAGTATTTGGAACAGTTTCTTCAAACGATACCTCATGATTATCATACAAAATGTGCTTGTTTTTCTGAGAAAGTTCATCATTAAAATGATTAAAAGATAAACTTGAAAAGCATTTAAATGAACATTCTAAGAATAAAATTAATGTTATAAATAATATTTTCCAATGCATTTTTTATATCCCCCTACATTTTCTAAATGTATTAAAAATTAGAGAAATCTACTTAAGTAGAAAATTTATATCGTCATTCATAATCCATTGTTGACTCTATACCTTCCATTTTAGATGTAGAAGAGAAATCAATTGAAGCTGAATCTTCTGGTTGAAGTAATTTTACTTCTGCCAAGGTAGAAAGGCTTGAAGATCCATGTTGAGACGTTAGCGGTAAATCTATAACAGGAGTTTCTTGCAATTTCATTTTCTTATATAACACTGGGGTTCCAAATTCAGAATTGTTGTCAATGTCTCCAGTTATGTCACTTACATCTAATTCATCGGTAGTTATTGAGCCTCTTTTACGTTTCTTAATAATTTTTGTGTTATCTTTTATAAATACAACTTCAAAATTAAACCCTTCTTTTTCGATAATTTTTCTAGTTTGATCTATTCCCCAAAGCCGTTGCTTATTAAATTTTGTAGTTTCAGATCCATCTTTTACGATAGCTTGTACAATTGTAATATTTTTCCGGTCTTTTTGGGAAAGAACCCCCTTATGCTTTTTAGCGAAGGATGGATGTTTTTCTAAAAAGGCTAACGCTTGTTCAAATAAACCTTTTATAAATTCAATATTTTCTGCTTTGATTTTTCCAGTTTTCTGCTCAGCATCGCTTATTATAGTGCCATGTAAAATCAGATCTTCTATAGCATCAAAACACCTAAATAATGCATCTTCATATGATTCAAAACGAGCTATTAACGGTTTTATAGTTATATCTTCTGCTATTTTCTTTATTAATTTCCTTACTCCTTTATTTACATTTAGGATCTTTTTATAAACCATACTATTGAATTCATCGGATTTCTCTTTTTTTGTTCTACTTTCTATTGAACCCAGAAATTCTTTTCTTATGTCCTTAAATTTATCTTTAAAAGTTGAACTCCAGGCCTGTTCTGTGTGTTTAACATTTTTAGGATTTTTAGGATCAGGGCTTGTTTTTATTGGGAGCTTAATATGCTCCTTGTAAAAATCTTGCAATATCCCCGTAATTAATAAGCCAGGTAAAATCCATCTATCTAGGTTTTGACCCAAAAATAAAGCACATCTCTCAGCTTGTGTGCGATGATGATCAAATTCTCTTGCATTCTCTCTTTTTACATGAATCAAATAATATTTTTTATCAGCACGTTGCATAAAAATATCTGAAAATTCAAATTGATTTCCTGTTCCTCCAAGTCGAGCATTTTCACGATCAAGCAGAATTGCTTCAGCAATTGGTTTGCCGGAACCTATTTGTGCCTTCATTGTTTCTATTATAGATTTATTATATGCTAATTCTTTATAATCTTTATTTTGAGTTTCACCTTGTTCAGTTATATCAATCTCATAATCTGGCAGAAATAAATCTTCTTGCTTAACTGTTATTGCATCGATTCTTTTACGAATTGCTCGAAATCTTGTAGATTGTATTCGATACCATGAACCTCGATCAAACCAATAAAAATCTTTGCCAGACTGAATAGGTAAGGAACGTATCAGTTGGAGCGGATTATATTTTTGACCTCCAATTACTATTGTGGTTAATGGATCCTTTCTAATTTTTGTTAAGATTGACGAAATATCACTTTCCCCTCTTGCACGAAACCAGAAAGACCAATGCAAGTACAACAATTGATCCTTATCGAAGTATTTCTTCCAATTATTCTTAAGCAAGGTATCAAGTTTAATTTTATTTTCACCTACAACGGGTTCGTCTAAAAAAGGTGTAAAATCCTTGTGAATAGCACTTTCTGAATAATGTTTATAAGCTTCTCTAGCAACTTCATACATAGATTGGCTATCATCAAACCCTTTTTGACCTTTGGTAGCTAAATGGAATTTCAAAAAATCGTCACCATCCAAAAGTGCATTGCCCCAATTTTTAACCGGCTTGAGTCTTACTTTTTCAAGGCCATCACTAGCTGGATCGATGTCAAAATCCCTAACTGCTCCTAAACCCTTTTGTTGTTTTCCACTACCTCTTATGGGTTTTGCTTGTCGGTGAGTTTCTGTAACAACTTCTTTAATGCTAGTAAGTTCATTATCTTTCTCTTCTAAAGTCGAAGCTACACCAATTGATGCTACTATTTTTAAGCCAAACCATGGAACTATGGTCGTGGTATTTAAAAGGGAAGGCCACGTTCCTAAAAGATAAGCTAACATTTTATTTGGTTCCCCTAATACCGGAAATAATAACATTGAAGCCCTATATTCAAGTTCTTCATCACTATCTTCCTCGGAACTAAAGGAGGATACGTCATCATCACTTTCGTTTTCGTAGATACTACTTTCAATGCTAGATGAAAATTCTCCCTCCTCTTCAATATCCTCTAGAACACCATTAACTCTATTAGAACTTTCTTCTGATAAAAGAGTTTTTGTTAAGAAAGCTGATCTCAATATAGGTTTTCTACAATTTACCTGAACTATGAAATGTTCTGGATAATCATCTGTTGCAGGAAAAGATTTACTCTCCATGGAACGTGTCTTTGTTGATTTTGTATTAATATGAACAAATGGTCGAACGGCTTCAGGAATTCTATCATCTTCTTCATTTTCACAGGTAACCAACGACTTATCCAAAAGAGCAAGTGTGTAAGACGTAGGAGTTTTATTTGTGCATTTATAATCACTTAATTTAAATTCTGTTGCTGAACAATTTATGGATAAAAGAAAAATAAAAAAACTATATATAAAATTCAAACCTTATTTCCCCTCTTAATTTTCTAACTTAGCTTCCTTTAAACTTTTAATTTTTTTGTTTTTTAGAATTTAACAAAAAATATTCATCAATATTTACAAGGGAAGTTATTAATATCCATGAGTAAAAATTACTTAGGTAGAATTCTGGTTACCTTCTTATTGTTATTCAAATTATTAATTCTTGATACCGAAAATATCTGAGATTTGTATCTTTAAAAAAACTTCTGGTAAATGGTGATTCGATAGCCTCGCAATAATCTCAAATAAAAGATTCCATCCTGCTATTTGAGAGAGGATTTCTTCTTCTGATATTTCTTCAGGAATTTGAATTGTTCTTTTAGAAAACTCTCTAGGAATTTTATACCAGTTAGAAGGCTGATGGATCCATTTTTAATGAACATCCTAAACCAACAATATGATGAAAAGCATCCATAATGATATCACCGCATGCTCGCACTATGGGATCTCGTATCCAGCCTTGATAAGATTGTGAATCTGGCATCTTATCCAAAATTAGGAGCATATCTTCCATCAGTAGAGTTCCCTGGCATGCGTGATCTTGCTTCTTGAGGAGAAAGATGAATGGTATCTAGTTGTGAGACATACCATAACTGTTGTGCCATCCTATGAATTTGACTGTCTTTATGAGCATCTTGAAAACTTTCACAAACAAGCTTGTAAAAATCTCTATTATATTGTTCTCGCGCGATAGTTTCCCAGAAATGGCGCAAACGATTGGGCTCAATTAATCCTGATTCATGAGACTTTTCTAAAATATATTGGCTAAGTTTTTTTGCTTTCTCACTATTCCACTTTTTCTCTTGATATTCTGACAACTCAAATGGACTTTTAAGATCTGAAAAATCAGGATCCAAATGTTTGATAAGGTCAAACATATAATAAGCTCCATCTTTGATAACTTGAAAACGTTGCGACTCGACACGCTTTTTAAGATTCCTGTATTGTTTTTGCACTTTGTCATAAGAATTATGTTTAGAATTATTTTTAAGCCATTGACTTAAGTGCTGAATTTCTCGGATATCACTTGGATTTATGTCTTTATTTAATGGATCTTCTGAAGAATTATTAGCAAAGATTTTTAAGTATTTTATAATTATATCTGAAAATTCTAAGGCGGCTTCAGTTAGAGTGGGAGTCCCGTTTATTTTTCCTCTAATTCTTTCTTGTAAGACTGGTATAAAGAAATCCAAAGCCCCATCCCGCGCAAATTCTTGAACAAATTTTGCACCAATCCCATAGATTCCATACAGGCTTTAACTTTACTAATCACCTGATCTTGCAGCCATTTTATTAAATCTATGAAGCCTTCAATATTATTAGAGATCTTATATTTTTTATAGTAAGTATTGAAGAGAAGAGTTATAGAAAGTTCTTTCTTAGAAACATCTATTCCTAATATAACTTCATCCATCTTTTTTCCCCTCTTATATACTGGATATGATTGTTTTAGTTTTTAGTTCGTCATGTGAATACAGAATAAGGCAGAATCCCTTTTCTTAAGATACTGTCCAGCTTTAGACCAATAGGAAGGGGGTTCTAATCAGAACCACAGTTTCAAGATCTCGTTGCAACTTCAGAGCCCCCGCTTCCATCCTATAAGGATTAGCTACTCTCCTTTAGGCTCTTCAGCAACATACATGTTGCAAATTTGAGTTAAGATTACAATTTAGGCAAAGAAACATGATTGTCTTTTTACGAAATATGTATGAATGCAGTTTAAAATAATTTTATTGGAATAATTTCTAATCTATTATTAAGTATTAAGGTACACATTATGCTTTTATACAGTGCAAATAGTCATCTTTTCCATAATCAATGATCTTTTGTTCTCTTGTAAGAAGAGGGATGCCAAGTACTCGAGCAGTTGCAACAATGAACCTATCAGCTGAATCCCCATGAAACCCGCCAGGAAGGGAAGCGCTCTCAACAGTAATTTCTGGAGTAAGTGGATATAATGTAATTCCTGGTGCTTCCAAGCTTCTTTTGATCCAAGTCAGGCACGGCTGATTTAATAATATTCTTTCTCGAGCATGGAGCATACTTATTTCCCAGAGAGAAATTGCGCTTATAGCAATTGAGCCATCAATAATGCTCGTTTCTATAATTTTTCTTGCTTCTAGTGAAAGCTCATTTTCATCGTTCATGAGCCATAGAAAGACATGAGTATCTAATATTAATTGTATATTAAGATGATTCTGCATCCCAACTTTCCTCCATTGAATTAATGATATCCTCTTTAACTTTTAGAGATTTTTTCATGTAACCAAAAAGAGAGGGGCCGTATCTGTATAAGGAACGAGCTTGGCAACAGGAATGCCGCGTTTAGTGATAATAATAGTTTCATGCTTTTGCTCGGTCAAGTCCATGAGCTTTAAGCACTTAGCTTTAAATTCGCCTGCACCGATGTGGAGCATTTTATTCTCCATGGTTATGTAGAAATATTCAACTAGATAGTTGACAAATGATTTCTTTTATATGATACTCAACCCCATGGTTGAATATAAAATGCAGTATTTGGATAATATTTTTCATGCTCTGGCTGATCCCACACGCCGCCAGCTATTACATTTCATGAGTAAAAGTTCTCTTTGTAATGTAACTCAATTAGCTGAGCCTTTTTCTATGTCATTAAATGCAATTTCTAAACACTTAAAGGTGCTAGAACATGCGGGCTTAATAAAACGACAGAAAAAAGGACGCATGCACTACTTGACATTTAACCAGCAACCACTTGAAGAAGCAGCTGAGCTGATTAATCAACTCAAACAACATTGGGAAGCAAGGCTTGATTCTTTAGAGAATTATTTTACATCTAAAAATCAGGAGAATAACCATGACTCAACAACCACTTGTTCTCAAAAGATTGATTAGTGCCACGTGTCAGGAAGTATTTGTTGCTTGGAGTAAGCCTGAAATTATGAAACAGTGGTTATTCCCTTTACGATCTGGCTGGAAAGCAACTGCAGTCAATGATTTTAAAGTAGGCGGGTACTATCAACAAGATATGATAGCCGAAGATGGTACTCTTTATTCTCACACGGGTATCTATAAAGAAATCATCCCCAATCAAAAAATTGTATTTACTTGGAATTCTGACAGTGTCAAGGATACCTTAGTGACTATTCAACTACGTGCAATCAATAACCAAACAGAGATTACCTTAACTCATGACCTACTGCCTAATGAAGAACAATATGAAAATCATCAGGGAGGATGGAAAGAGTGTATAAATCATTTAGAGCAATTTTTATTAAGAGAGAGTTATCATTGTACAGTAACTTATCAAGTCTCTCCAGAAAAGGTTTATCAATCTCTTACGAAAGCAGAAGGTCTCAAAAATTGGTGGACACAGGATTGCAAAATTAGCCTTGCAGAGATAGGTAGCAAATCTACCTTTCGTTTTGGGTCTACTTATAAAGCGATGGAAATTAAAGAATTGATCCCCAATGAAAAGATTGACTGGAAATGTGTTGAACATAGTTATTCAGATCAAAATTTTACGAAAAGTGATGAGTGGGTGGATACAGAAATTGTTTTCTATCTAACAAAAGGTTTAAACGGCAATACAACAGAATTGAATTTTATACATAAAGGATTAACCAAAGAACTGGAATGTTTTGATCTTTGCCAAAAAGGGTGGAACTACTTCCTCAAAGAGAGCTTAAAAGCCTATTTAGAGACAGGCAAAGGGAAGCCTTATTGCTAAAGGCTTCTCAAAAAGGATAAATTATTTTGTATCTTATAGAGCAAAGACGTACAAATTTCATATTGCCTAAGGGGTTGCGAGATTCAACTTTTTAAGAATTTTAAGCTTAATTATTACAATTAATTTTTTCTTGAATTCTTACAATATGAGGGGAATCTTTGGGGAAGTGATTTTTTACGATTTCTAAAGCTTGATTTAGGTAGTCTTTAGCTTTTTCTTTATACTGTTCAGATTGTTTTATTTCAGCTGTTTGCAGAGATTTTTTTAAATAGATTTCTGCTAAATTTTCTAAAGCTTTATAATATTCAGGATGCTTATTTTGTTTAAATGCTTTCAAAGCCTTACTAATAAAATTCTCAGCAATTTCAATATAATCTTCTTGAAGAAAAACCTGCCCTAGATTCCTTATAACACGAGCAGTTACAATGTGATCCTCCCCATAATTTCTCGCGCATGTAACAAAACTTTTTTCAAGTAAATTTTTAGCCATCTCATGATTTTCAAGTTCTCTATAAACAATCCCTAAATATACTAAAGCCTTAGTAGCACCAATATGATTTTCAGGAACATGCTCTTTATAAATTTTTAGGCTTTCTTCAAGAAAGCTCTTAGCTTTTTCCAGATTTCCAAGTTCCTTATGAACAATCCCTAAATATGTTAAAGCCCGAGCAATGCCGACATGATTTTGAGAAAAATGTTCTTTATAAATTTTAAGACTTTGTTCGAGTAAACTTTTAGCTTTTTTATGATTTCCAAGCCCTCTGTAAATAATCCCCAGATACGCCAAAGCTCGAGCAATGCCGACATGATTTTGAGAAAAATGTTCTTTATAAATTTTAAGACTTTGTTCAAGCAAAATTTTTGCCTTTTCATAATCTGCCAATTCTTTATAAACCATTCCTAGATACGCTAAAGCTCGACCAGATCCCACATAGTTTTCGGGAAAACCTTGCTTATAGATTATAAGACTTTCTTCAAGTAATTTTTTGGCCTGCTCATGATTTCCTAAATCCTTATAAACAATTCCTAGATATTCTAAAGTTCGTCCAACTCCGGCATAATCTTTCAAAGAATGATTTCTGTAATTTAAGAGACTCTCTTCCAAGAAATCTTTAGCTTTTTCATATTCACGTAATTCTCTATAAACGATGCCAAGATATGTTAAGGCGCGAGTAGCGCTAACATAATTTTCTTTATAATTTTTATTTATATTCTTGAGGCCTTTTTCGAGAAATTCTTTTGCTTTCTTATAATAATTTAAATAAATATACATACATCCTAATTCGCTTTGTATAGTGCCCTTGATGGATGGTGTTAATAATTTATTATGGTTCAAAAAAGCTTTATAATGATTGATTAAAAGAATCATCTTTGTAAAATCTTCTTTATCTATTAATCCAGATATATAATTCTTTAGAGTATTAGAAATTTTTTGTAATAAGTCTTTTTCTTTTTTAAAATCAAGGTCATTGACCAGATAAGCTAAACTAATTTCTTGTACACTTCTATGGATAGAAAAATTTGGTAGTTTCTCTTTATTTATAAAAGATGATTTATTAGTAATAAAAGAATATTTTTTAAGGATACGCAAAAATTGTTCAACAACAGTTTTACTTTTATAAGATTCTAATAATTCTTTGGGAATATTTTGTGAATCAAGCAGAGAGATAAAAAGAAGAAGTTCTTTAAATTCTGGATTTACGGTAATGATTTTCTCGAGTGATGAGGTGATAATGCCATACCGTGTTTTGGTGTAATGACTCGATTCATTAATAAGGGTTTCCTGGTCTTTTTCAAAATACTCACTATAGCTGCTTATTCTTTTTAAATACTCTTCAAAGGTGAGGTGTGAGTTCTTAATATAATAACCTGCGGCCAAAACATCCAACGGGAATGGGGGGATGTTTTTTAGAAAGTTTATTGCTTCTTGCTTTTGTTCTTTCGTGAGACGTTCTGGCTCATACCCATAAAGAATCTTGCTTAAAAGAGTTAAGCTTTCTCTCTCACTTAATTCCTCGATATGGAGGACATTTTCTGTTTTGATATAGCCTGCATTTTGAAGATTGCTATCTCTGGTCGTGATGATTACTTTTCCAGCTCCCCACACAAGAGGATCTTGGGGAAAGTATTTTTTAATCTCAGGGAAATTCTCAACATTATCATAAATCAAAAGCCACTCTTTCTTGAGCTTTAAATGACGCTTCACAAAGGAAAGGATCTGCTTTTCCTTTTCTTCTGGGTTTTGGATGTTCTGGATAAAATTAAGCTCTTCCTTCTTCTCTTTGGTCTCTGCTAACGCATACGCCAAATCCCGAAAAGAATTGAGAAGGCTTTCTTTGGTTTCTGCATTTAATTCCCAGACCGTTGACTGAGATTGAGACCTCCCAAATTGACGCGCTAAGGTTGTTTTGCCAACACCTCCCATTCCCACCACACCCACAAGAGAAACAGTTTGAATCCCGTCTTGGGAAGTGAGCTGTTTATCAATCCTTTTCATCAAGTCAGGCCGTTTTAACAGAACGTCATCAATCGGAATGGGAAGTTCAGAGCGAACTGGCGTTTTTTTCTCTGAAGAGGGTGTTTGGGAGTAATAAAGAAAAGCTGAGGTTAACAAGAAAATAATGAGTCCACTTAAAACAAGAAAACTATTCTTTTTCGTCTTTTGATTCAAAGAAAGAGAGGATGTCTTCTCTTTAATAAAAGGGATCTCCTTAAAGTCTAAGGCGGTTAAGGAAGACAGTTTTTCGAGGGTCTTCTCTGCATAAAACTTCTTTAACACTTCCACACAGGAAGCAAAGTAAGTTTTTGCCTCTCTCAAATCGATAGAATCAGGAGAGATGTCTTTTATATCTTTGTCCAATAAAATAAGGATTTCTCGTTCTACAATATCCTCTTTATTCTTCGGTAAAAAAGTAAGGGTATAAAAGTCGCCCTCTAACTCTTTCTCATCGTTCACAATTCTTATTCCAGCCAATTTAAGATGACTCACCAAAAGAGTCAGAAGAGAAGATTTATTCGCGTAAGTCGGGGAGAACTCTACTTTAAGAGCGGGAGAATTTTCAGAAGATTTCTTTGAAAGCTCTTTGAGCTGTTTTTCAAATTCATGCTTATGAAGAAGGGTTAAATAATGTTGCTTGAGGAATTCATAGTGAGGGGATCTCTGGACAAAGGCAATAATATCTTCTTGGATGCCGCCCCCGATTCTCTCGCCAATACTTTTTTTATGGGCTTCCAGTGTTTTAACTTCGATATCGAGAAGAGATGAAATTGACTTTCCCGTCCCCCCACTAATAAGACACGCAATGATATCGACCTGCCGTGGGGTGAATCTTATCCCTTTAATGACAAGCAAACCTTCCGGATAAAATTCTGGTGGTAAGGACGGAGATTTGAGCTTGTCACCTGGCATAAAGACACTTCCTTAAAGAGAGAGAAAATTATTTGAAATCTCTTTTTTAATTTTAAGATAGCTCAAGTTTTAGAAGACATAAAAGAGAAAGAGAGAGTTTGGTGAAAATTCTTTTTTCTACTACTTATAAAATATCTCCCATTAAAATATTTTTTCATTATTTCAAAAATTTAAAGGAATTAAATAAAATAAAAAACGTTAAAAATTTTAACGAATTTTTAGGTATGTTCAGGTGAAAATCCTAAAAAATAGGGTTTATAAGAATGAAACAAAGGCAATATGGTATTCGTGCAATTTTTATCTTAAGTACTTGCATCTTGGTCTCGAGTTGCAAAAATAATAAACAGGAATCAGCCCAAAAAGAGCCTATAGAAGTTAAAGTTGTTACTCTTCGTGCTCAAAAATTTACGTTAACAAAAGAACTTCCTGGAAGAACGTCTGCTTATCGTATCGCAGAGATTCGCCCCCAAGTGGATGGAATTATCCTCAAACGTCAATTTATGGAAGGTAGTAATGTTATAAGTGGAGGGGAGCTTTACCAAATTGATCCTGCAAAATATCAAGCTTCTTATGATAATGCTAAAGGAAATTTAGCCCAAGCTGCTGCGGCTTTAGAGGTCGCTCGCTTAAAAGAAAAGAGATATAAAAACTTATTACCATCTCATGCTGTAAGCCAACAAGATTATGATGATGCTCGAGCTAGTTTAAAGCAGGCAGAAGCAAATATTTTATCAAGTCAAGCTGATGTCGAATTAGCTCTCATCAATCTTAATTATACTCACATAAAATCACCTTTGAATGGACGCATTGGGAAGTCTAATTTTACGGAAGGAGCCTTAGTAACGGCGAACCAAAGTAGCGCACTGGCAATTGTGCAACAATTAGATCCCATCTATGTTGATATTACACAACCAATGGTTGAATTGCTTCATCTTAAAAAACAGTTTGCTGCAGGAAATTTAAAAAATCCTGTAGACCAAGATTTAAAATTGAAACTTATTTTGGAAGATGAGTCAGTTTACAAAGAATTAGGAACTCTTCAGTTTACAGATGTAACTGTTGATTCCACGACAGGGTCTGTGACTATCCGAGGCCTCTTTCCAAATCCTGATTTTGATCTTATGCCTGGCTCTTTTGTGCGCGTGGTTATTGAACAAGGGGTTCAAGAAAATGCTCTCTTAGTTCCACAACCAAGTGTTACTCGTGATTCATCAGGAAGTGCGCGTGTACTGGTTGTTAACAATAAAAATATTGTTGAAATAAGAAATGTTACAACGGAACAAGCAATTAATGATCAATGGCTTGTGAAGGAAGGACTGAAGAATGGAGATAAAGTTATTCTTGAAGGTATTCAAAAAGTTAAACCAGGAGATCAAGTAAAGCCTCTTGAAGTTCTTCAATCTTCAAAATTACCTTCGACGAATTCTATGTCAAATCCTACACATCCTCAGTTGAAGAAAAAATGAATTTCTTCCTCCTAAAAATAAAGGTGAGTTTATATGGTAAGTTTCTTTATTAATCGACCTATTTTTTCTTGGGTTATTGCAATAACAATTATGCTTGCAGGTGGATTATCTATTCTGAATTTACCTATTGCTCAATACCCACGGATTGCGCCTGTTGCCGTGGAAATTGATGCGTCTTTTCCAGGAGCTTCTGCCAAAACGATCGAAGATACAGTAACGCAAGTGATCGAACAAAAAATGAATGGTATTGACCATTTGCGCTATATGACTTCAACGAGTGATTCTGCAGGTAATGCGGCAATAATCCTAACTTTTGACTCAGGAACAGATCCTGATATTGCGCAAGTGCAAGTTCAGAATAAACTTCAATTAGCGACACCTCTTTTGCCTCAAGAAGTTCAGCAACAAGGTATTCGTGTTGTAAAATCTGTGAAAAATTATCTGATGATTGTTTCTTTAATCTCAACGGACGGTACTTTAACGCGTAATGACCTAAGTGATTATATCGCCGCAAATATGCAAGACCGAATTAGTCGTATTAATGGGGTTGGGGATATTCAACTTTTTGGTTCTCAATATGCAATGCGTGTATGGGTTAATCCTCATAAATTAAATAGCTATAACCTTACGATTCAAGATGTGAGTGATGCAATTTCTGTTCAGAATAATCAAATAATTGCAGGACAAATTGGAGGAACTCCGACCATAAAAGAACAACAATTGAATGCCCCTATTATTGCGCAAACTCGTCTACAATCATCAGAAGAATTTGGAAAAATTTTGTTAAAAGTAAATACGGATGGTTCTCAGGTCAGACTTAAAGATGTGGCTCGAATTGAGTTAGGAGGTGAATCCTATGAAAACATCAGTTTTATTAATGATAATCCTGCAGGTGCCCTTGCAATTCGTCTTACCTCAGATGCAAATGCTCTTAAGACAGCAGAGGCAATTCGCAATGCTGTAAAAGAGATGTCAGCTTTTTTCCCGCCGAATGTTGAAGTTAGGTACCCTTATGATACAACACCTTTTATACAGTTATCGATCGAAGAAGTTGTGAAAACTCTTGTAGAAGCGATCATTCTTGTCTTTCTTGTGATGTGGTTATTTTTACAAAATATTAGGGCAACGCTTATTCCAACTATTGCGATTCCTGTGGTTTTATTAGGGACATTCGGTATTTTGGCTGCTTTCGGCTATTCTATCAATACGCTCACGATGTTTGGTGTTGTTCTTGCGATTGGTTTGCTAGTGGATGACGCGATTGTGGTTGTTGAAAATGTTGAACGTGTCATGCGAGAAGAAAATCTTTCGCCAAAAGCAGCCACAGAAAAATCGATGAAACAAATTACAGGGGCTCTTATCGGCATAGGATTAGTGTTATCGGCTGTCTTTGTTCCAATGGCATTTTTTAGTGGATCTGTCGGGGTTATTTATAAGCAATTCTCGCTTACGATTGTATCTGCAATGGGATTATCTGTTCTTATCGCTCTTATTTTCACACCTGCTTTATGTGCCTCTATTTTAAAATCAGAACATGCATCCAACTCATTTCCATTCTTTGAGAAATTTAATCATTTGTTTTCTTTGAGTACTCAAAAATATCAGCAAAAAGTAGAAAAAATATTAAATCATCAGCAGTGGACAGTTTCTTTTTATGGGGCTCTTTTGATTATTGCGACAATTCTTGCGATTCGATTACCCACGGCTTTTTTACCGGAAGAAGATCAGGGATTTATGTTTACCCAAGCGATCCTTCCTCCTGGAGCTACTCAAGAACGAACATTAAAAGTTTTGCAGGAAGCTAAAAATTATTATTTAACTCAAGAGAAAGACGCGGTGGAATCTGTTCTTTGGGTCGTTGGAGTTAACTTTAGCGGTCGAGGCCAAAATACAGGCCTTATGTTTGTTAAAATGAAAGATTGGAAATCTCGAAAGTCCTCAAATCTTAAAGTCCAAGCAGTTGCTCAACGTGCTTCAGCTGCTTTTTCAAAAATTAAAGACGGAATGGTTATTCCTTTTGTCCCTCCTGCTGTTTTAGAGCTTGGGAATGCCACGGGATTCGATTTAGAGTTGCAGGATAATGCGGGATTAGGGCATCAAAAGTTGTTAGAAGCCAGGAATAAATTCTTAAGTTTGGCAGCTCAAAATTCTCTCATGATGCACGTAAGACCCAATGGGTTAGATGATGTTCCTTACTATCATCTTAAAGTCGATCAAGAAAAAGCAAGTGCTTACTCTTTATCATTAAAAGACATCAATCAAACCTTGTCCTTAGCTTGGGGATCTTCTTATGTAAACGATTTTATTGATCGTGGAAGAGTCAAAAAAGTTTATTTACAAGGAGATGCACCTTATCGAATGCTCCCGAGCGATTTAGAAAAATGGTACGTTCGTAACCAAGAAGGAAAAATGGTGTCATTTGCGAATTTTTCAAAAGGAGAATGGATATTTGGATCTCCTCGACTTGAGCGTTTTAACGGTTTATCTGCTGTTGAAATTTTAGGAGAACCGACACCAGGGCATAGTACTGGTGAGGCCATGAAAGCAATTAAAGAAATTATGCACCAACTGCCGGCAGGCATTAATCTTGCATGGACAGGGATCTCTTTTGAAGAACAGCTTTCTGGAGCTCAAGCACCTATCCTTTATATGCTATCTTTAATCGTCGTCTTTTTATCATTGGCCGCTCTATATGAAAGTTGGACAATTCCTTTTTCGGTTATTTTAGCCGTTCCTCTCGGTGTTTTTGGAGCTCTACTTGCCGCCACATTGCGTGGATTGCCAAATGACGTTTATTTCCAAGTTGGATTATTAACAACGATGGGGCTTTCCACAAAAAACGCTATTCTTATTGTTGAATTTGCGAAAGAACTTTATGCAGAAGGTTTATCTCTCTTTGAGGCCACTCTTAAAGCAACCAAAATAAGACTGCGGCCTATCATCATGACGTCATTAGCTTTTACATTAGGCGTTGTTCCTCTTTTCTTTGCAAATGGAGCCGGATCTGGAAGCCAAATTGCGATTGGAACAGGTGTTTTAGGTGGCGTTCTCGCGGCAACCTTTTTAGGGATTTTCTTTATACCTCTCTTTTTCTTTGTGGTCATAACGCTATCCCAAAAAAGATTTAACCTTTTTAAGAGAAATAATTCCAATGCTTAAGTTATGCAAAATATCTTTAGGAAGTGCTCTATTTTTATCCAGTTGTTCAATGATGCCAACGTATCATCAACCTGGGCTACCTATCTTGAATGACTATCCAGATTTACACGAGAAGGGTGAAAATAAAGAAACATTGATCTCTCAAAAAGTTGTGACGATTGGATGGCGAGATTTTTTTAGCGATTCTTATCTTTATCAATTAATTGAGATGTCTCTTCACCATAATCGTGATTTACGAAAAGCGATTTTGGCAATTGAAGAAGCGCGTCTTCAGTATGATATTCAAAGTAATGAACAATTACCCACCATTAAAGCTTCAGCTACTTATAACGCTGCTCGAACCTCAGTGGATCTTACTCAACCAGGTTATCCCACTTTAACAAGACAACAGAGTTTAGGAATTGGTTTAACTGATTTTGAAATTGATTTCTTTGGGCGTATTCAAAGTTTAAAAGAAGTAGCTCTTAATGATTATTTAGCGACAGAAGAAGCCCAACGTTCCGTTCAAATTTCTCTTATTTCAGAGGTCGCGAGCGCGTATTTCCTTGAGTGCCGATATGCAGAGCAAGAGGAAATTAAAAACCAACTTATTGCAGCTCAAGAAGAGCAATTAAAAATGATAAAGAACCGTTTTACGGCAGGAAATGCTTCTCTTAATGACGTACGTCAACAAGAAAGCCTTTTGGAGTCAACTCTTTCTGAGGCAGCTAAGCTAAAACTTTTGCACGCTCAAGCTATTAATTCTCTTACATTGCTTGTTGGGAAAGAGCTACCTTCAAAAAAACATAATGCTTCGCTTTCTCTTCAAAAAATGATGCTTAATATTTCCGCTGGATTACCTTCAGAATTACTTTTAAATCGACCAGATATTCTTGCGGCTGAACGAAATTTACAAGCTGCAAATGCGAATATTGGTGCAGCTCGTGCGGCATTTTTTCCTACGATTTCATTAACCTCAACTTTTGGAACGGCAAGTAATCAATTATCTCATCTATTTCGTCCAGGCAGGAATACATGGAACTTTGCACCATCACTAACGATGCCTATCTTTGATTGGGGAACGAATATAGATAATCTTGATCTTGCAACAATCCGGAAAGAGATGTCGATTGTTGACTACGAAAAATCTATCCAATCCGCCTTTCGAGAGGTATCAGATGCTTTAGCGGCTCGTACATCTCTTGAACAACAATTAAGGGCGCAAGCTCGATATGTGAAAGCTATTGCAGCGCGAGAAAATTTAATGAAGCAACGTTATCACCAAGGAATTAATAATTTGAGTGATCTTCTTGAAATCCAGCAAGATCTTTTTAATGCTCATGCAAGTCTTATTGATATTCAGTATTCTCGCCTTAGTAACGGAGCGATGCTTTATAAGGCGTTAGGAGGAGGGAGTCTCGAAAAAACAATTGAGGAAAATAAACTGTTAGAAAGTGCAAGCTCTTAGAAGAACCTAAGAGCTCATGCTTAATTAGCAGGATTTAAAGCAACCTTGATCTTTTTCAGCCTTTTTTTGCTTTCTTTTGAAAAAAGATATGAGCTTGAAGTCCTTTTTCCGTAATAAACTCTTCTCCATGTTCTAGGACTCTGCTTCCCCACTTATGGGCTTTAGCAGCCATTATATGATCAAGTCGAAATTCTGTGGCTAATGGTTTATCGAGAAATTCTTCTACAGCAGGATCTACAATCTTTAACTCAGGGACTTCTTTCCCCTCATGATCATGACTTAAAGCATAAAACATATTTGCATAACTTATGTATTTTAAATAAGCATGCTCTATAGCCATAGTTTTGTTTTGAGTTAAGAGTTGTTTAAATCCACTCTTATCTCCTTGAATAGAAGTTTTAGATAAAGCTGAAATACCCTGTGTTTTATTCTCAACAAACTGTAAAATTGGCAGAATACGTTTCAATGTTTGCTCATTTTTTTCCTTTAGAGCGCTAAAGAAATTTAATGTAAGCTGCATTTTTCCTAAGGACCACACTTTGTGATCTTTAAGCGTATCAGGGTAAGGGATTAAATTCGTGCCTTCGAGCTTTCTTTGTAAATCTGTGAAAGACAACATATAAGGATAAGTTATTATTGAAAAATCAGAGTTAAAGAAAGCACTCTCTAAGCCCAAGCGTTGAATTAGTGAGCCTGGAGCCATATTAATTTTACTTTTCCATTTCATCATAGAAGCTTTGATTTGCCGATCAGCCCTTAGATCATCAAGTTTAGGATCTATTGCTTCTTGAAAATCATCTTCCTCTTGCCTTATTGGTTCGGAGGAATAATCATATCTTTCTTCATTTTGTCCTGTATATTTTTCTAGTAACCAGGGTACTATACTTGTTGTTATCGCTCCTTGAGTTTCATCTGGAATCCGAAAATTTTTAGAGAGGATGACCCCAATGGTTGTATGGTGGAATCCTATTAGGGGACAACTATACATATTCTTATCAAGGGCTTCTTCAAATTTAGAAAATTCTCTATCAACCACTACTCTTACAGCTGTTTGTTCTGCATGGGCAACATATGCATTAACCACCCGACGCAAAGTCGGAACAACATCAGAACTTAATGTCGTTAACGGGACTTTATATTCATGATAATTAAAATCATCATTAGGAAGAGCGGAATAAAAATTTAGAAATGTAAGACATTTTATAAGAGCGTATCTATCGGCTTGGTCTTGTACTTCTTGTTGTTCAGCTTTGAGTTGAACCATGTCAGCCACTTGGGCTGCAATTTTTCGAGAGATTTCTTCGATTTGGCGTTTTAAGGCAACGTGATGTCCTAGTGTTATGAAATGTCCACCTACGATTCCTGGAGCATCTACAAATTCATGACCTTTAGAAAGCATCATTGCCATTGATAATTTATCTTCTTGTTTTTTTAAAGTATCAAATAGAGCCGTTGCTATCATTCGATCGCGTTTACGATTCGCTTTATTTTCTTTTTGACGACTTAAAGGACCATAAAAGCGCTCGAACTGATCTTCCATCAATCTAATATCATCCACTTTCCTAGAAAATTTGGTTTGTGCCGCGGCTTGATATTGTAGGCGTTTTATGGGGTCTTCTTCGATATCCGTTGGCACTGATCCATTAAAAACATCTGATAATTTTATAGCACTTGCGGAAGCTACAGATGTAACCAACATTGAAGACAGTAGGAGAGAAGAAAGTTTGAATTTCATTTAGTAAACCCTAAAGATATATTTTTAGAAAAGTGTTTAATAAATATACAATGTGGTTATTTTTTCTCGTTTGTCAATATTTTTCCTTAATCCACTTTTATATTAAAGATATTTTTTATAAA
Organism: Candidatus Paracaedimonas acanthamoebae; assembly: GCA_017307065.1. NCBI lineage: Bacteria > Pseudomonadati > Pseudomonadota > Alphaproteobacteria > Holosporales > Caedimonadaceae > Candidatus Paracaedimonas > Candidatus Paracaedimonas acanthamoebae. The sequence goes on along the minus strand of JAFKGL010000014.1, from coordinate 85,180 downwards.
AGCAGATAAGGGAAAATGGCGCTAAAGAAAATTAAGCCTAGTAATAAATTCTATGCTTGAAACTTAAAACGATTGAAAGAGTAATAATCTTTATCATCAAATAAACCACTGAGCCCGCGTTTATGAGTAATTTTTCTAAAAAAGTTCCTTATGCAAAATGAAAGGTGACAACATCAAAAAAATATTACCTTTATCTAACGACGGCGAAAATGAGGATGGTAGTGAGGGTGCCACCAATTATGAGATCTCCATCCGCCATAATAGACAGGGTAGGGATTAATCGCCAAAGCAGGATCTGTCTCGACAACTACGGGAGCTTCATGTTCAACAATAACGGGGGCTGGTTGAAGGCAGATTGTAAAATTTCGCTCACACTGTGTATGGCACGCTTCAAGAGCAGGCATATTATTGAAGTGGCTTTCTCGGCAGGCAAGAAGACAATTGCTTCGTTGTGCGTCACAAGAAGGTGTATAAACAGGTCTATTTATTTCATAAGCACACCCCGAAAGAGTGAAAATACTTGCTAGGACAGATAATTTTAGAATGTGATTCATTTGATCCTCTTCATTGTATTCGTTTTAGATTTTAACAATAAAAAATGAATAATTAATTAAAGTGGATTTTTATATAGAATATTGGTTTCAAAGAAAAAATAAGTTGAAAATGGGACGGGTTTTTCTTGAAATTTGTATCAAGGTGTGATATGGTATTAATAGATGGTCAGAGATGAATCTCTTCCCTTATTAAGACTTAGAACCTCTTGATAATCCTTTTACAAAATCTCTTACATCTAAGGTCATAAAAGAAGAATAAATCAGGGATTACAACCTGACTTATGACGTAAAGAAGTCCTTTTAACGCTCTTTTTGAGCGAATGCTCTTTCTTTGCCTTTTTTTAGGGGACGACGCCCCTGAAAAAAGGGGGATAAGATAGAGGAACTTTTCCAAAGGTCCTGTCTTGGAACCTTAGGCCAAGCGAATGACAAGAGGGAAGTCTTGTGTCAGGAAAAAGTGTTGAAAGGCAAAGTCCTAAACCTTTTCTTTCATGTGAGCTCTTTCAACAGATATTTGAAAGGGAGTGGATGAAGTTGGTGAGAGTCATTTACTAAGAGTGCACAGGAATGGCAAGTCATCAAGACAAAGGATTAGGCAAAAGATGAACAAGGTCAGAAGGTGTGGTGTAAAAGGAAATATCTTTCTGTTCCTTGGTCATTCTTGATTTTGTGGGTGAAGGGCACAGTGCAAGTTAGAGGTAGTGGAGACAAAAGGAATCGGAATGAATCGATTTGTGATGAAGAAGGTTAGGATAGATCGATTGATGATAAGGATGATCTATAAGATCAATCAAGATAACGATAGGGGATGGAGTTGAGGCGTTGTTTTATAAAAATGACTCTAGAATTTTTTATTTGTTAGTATTTTATGGGAACAAACTTAAATTTTTCAATCTTTTTAATTCAATTTATCCGAGTAAATAGGTGAAAAATTATTCATTCTGAATTATTGAAAGACTTAAATCAAAGGGCTTCCTAATTGATTTTTTATAATCAGGAGCCCTTTAAATTTAGTATTAACTTATGTCGTAGCATATTTAGAGGGAAGCTGGATCAGTTTTCCTCTTTAGATGAAGAGGCTATTAGGGATATATTTTCAATTTCGTGAGTTGCTGTCGCCGCTGATAAAAATTGTTGCAAATCCCCAATAAATGCAGGAATTTCAGTTTGTAGTTTACTTAAAGCTTCTGAATATTTAGCTGCAAACTGATCTGCAATCGTTGCGCCTTCTGGGGTGGAAGACGTGCTAAATTTTACGGCTTCTGCTAAGAAGAACTTCATCAGATAGCCACGTCCTTTCTCAAGTTGTAATAAGCATTCTTCAACAGCTTTTTCAAAAGAGGTTGAATCATTTGGATATTGATCTTTACTAGGGACAACCGGAATGCTGTAGTTATATTTTTCTGCAAGTACAACTTCTGCTGGTAGAAGAAGATGGCGATCATGATCGAGATTAAGTTGTTTTGAATAATTACTTAATTCTCGGTAGAGACATTCACTTCCATCAATCATGACAATATTTATTTGAATATAAAAAGGATTGCGTATTATGGAATATTCAGCAATTTTATCTTCTTCAATAGTAGAATATTTTGAATTTAAAAAATATTGATAAGGAGTATGGAAATATTCACTAAGCTTTTTCTTCTTCACAATTTCAAAAATCTCTTCATCCGTGAGAGTTGTTTCCCCCGTAATATAAGAAGTTGAAAAAGAGCCTTGAATGGAAGGCGTTTTTGGTTCTCCCTCATCTTTAAGGGCACTTATTTCAGTACTATCATCTATTCTTGACGTAAATTGTTTCATAGAGTTTTGTAGAATATCCTGAAGGTTACTTGTTGCTAAATGAGGTGAAAGTAAAATTGGCTCTTCATGGGCATGGATAAAAGCTCCTGCCATAAATGCTGTTAAATCAGATGAAGGTGTACTTTTTTCTGTTTTTAATAAAGGAACTATTGAGCTCTCGAGGATCGCAACGAGACTTTCTTGATAAGCCTCATAAACAGAAATAGCAAAGGCATTGATATAAGGTAATATTTTAGGAATGCTATATTTCTTTTTTTCTGTTGAATCTAAATCTTTCAACTTTTCTGTTAATTTTTCTAAATAATAGTTTGTGAGGATAACTGAAAATCCCTCAGCACTCATATCTCCGAGATCAAGTATATCATGGGCAGAATCATGGCAGACTTTTCCCCAAGAGCTCATCTTGATACCGTGAAGTTTTTCGTCCCCCGCAAGTAAAGTAACGGGCACAGGGTGAATGCCTTTATAATAAGTCCAAGCGAGATAATATAACCCTAAGACATCTTCATTGGGCTCTGTACAGAGCATGAGATAAGTAATGTCTTTAAAAGGACTTTGGCTAAATTTTTTTGAAAAATTATCAGTTCTATCTGTGAAAGTTAATGGTCCGTTCTTACGTGTATAGTCTCCTCTATCATCATTTTTTTCATATGATTTTTTTAGCGTTCTCCATATTGTTTTTAGGGGATTCTTTAAATCAAATGATTTAATAACGGAATAGGTCCCAGAAAAACCAGCTGCTCTAAAAAATTGTGCTTCTGAATCAGTATGTTCTGATATGGCCAGAGAAGCTGTAAAAAGAAAATACATGTAATCACGCATGTTTTGTTTGTCTTTATCCTCAGTATAGGGCTTTAAATCTTTTGCGAGAGAATGAAGTTTTTGATCTGCGCTTGCGACCAATGCTTGATAAAGCTCTGTGAATTTAGGAGAAAGTCTTTCGTCAGGATCTCGAAATTCTTCTTTTCCTCTATAAGATTTTATTAAATTCAAATCGTTAGCTGTTTTAGAAAATCCCTTAAAATAAGAGGGATATTCATTTTCAAGCCTAGAATAATCACTCATGCTTGGGCTTGCAAAAAGAGGAGATGTTGTACAAATGATGATAGCAAGAGAAGAAACTAAAGATAATTTTTTTAATAATTTCATATTGAGGTCCTTATTATTGATAAATTCACTGATTGATTTTTAATCTAATCTAATAAGATAGTCAATTTTTTGCCAATTCTTAGTACTATTTTGGCAATATTTTTGTGTAATGTAATGAAATTTACATTATATTATTGAAAAAAATTAATAAAAATATTTCCTATTACGTAAAAAATGGGGAGCTTAAGATGAAAGAAAAATAAAAAAATGGCGTCCCCAACGGGATTCGAACCCGTGTTGCCGCCGTGAGAGGGCGGTGTCCTAGGCCACTAGACGATGGGGACTTAAGACAAAGTGCAACCTAACGCAAGTTGTCTTCTGAATCAAGGTGTTTTTAATGACAACAGCTCAATAGAGTCTGTATTTCTTTAAAGTTAGGACAAGGCTTATTCTGCATCAGGAAATGACTGTAATTTTTCATCCGTTGTTGTGCGTGTCCATGTTTGGGTTTTCCCAAAAATAGGGAGACCGATATAGCCTCGAACTTCCAGCGTATTCGGTTCAATAAGAGACATTTCACAAGAATAAGTTTCACCTTCTCGAGGGCTATAAATCTTACCATCCGTCCAATGTCTTGGATCTTGTGACGCAGTCTTGAAACCGGTTAAATTCATAAGTCCTAAGAGTTTACGATTTTTCAAAACAGGATCAGAATTTAATTTATCTGTTTTATCTTCACCTGTTTCAGGATCAAAAGGGTCTCGAAGTTCAACAATAATGCCACAAAGTTCTTCTGCATTCGTGGGGCAAGAGCTTATTTTAACTTTAGCGCGCTGATCTTGGGTTTTCCACAAACCAAAAATAGAGTTTTCAGAAGCCGTAGAAACATTAAAAATAAATAAAAACATTAAGGCTATAAGATATTTCATCAATGAACGTTCTTTCTCATTATTTTAAAGTTTTAATTTAGAGGAAATCAGGAGAAAATTAAAGAATGCCTTTAACATTTGATGTCCTGAGATTTCTTTTTAGGAGGAATTTTTTGTTTTATCTTCTTCTTTTTAGGTTTTGCTTTTTTCTTTTGAAGAGGTTTTGATGTAGGCTCTTTTTTCTGAGGAATTTCTAAGCGATAGGAAATAATGAGATTCCGGAAAGTTGGGAGTGCCCGTAAATAAGCTTTTTGAGAAGTGGCTTGGAGAATAATAATGACAAAAGCTTTCTTTTCTGGGATGTACCCAATCGCATCATAAAGGCCTTGAGGCTCTTCAAAATAGGTTCTTATGTACGCTTTTTTCTGATCTGTGGCGGTGAGTGTATAGTCGGTTCCATATTGAAGATTTGGCCTTTGTTTTTTCACCTGTTGAAAATCATTTTCTATAAATTTTTTGAGGGAAGGGCTAAGTGATGTACGTGGAACGACACGGACATAAATGGTTGCAGGAGAGATATCCATAAGAAAAGTTTGGGGTATTAAAAAGGCTTGGATATTTTTAGATAAGCCATGTTCACTTTCGCAATGCCAATCATAAGGATAAGTGAGTGTAAAAGAAAGAAGTGAAGATTTAAGAGTGACTGTATGTTGACTATATGAATAGTTGGCTCCTTGACTTAAAAAAAGGAGAATAACTATAAAGAAAGTAAACAATTTTTGTTTCATTGTCGGGCTTAAAAAATTTTTTCGTAATCGTTAGTTAAACTTTTAAATGCTAAACTCATTTCAGTAAAGAGAATGATTTAAAAGGAGAGAATCATGAAACTGGATGAACAAACTCTAAATCAATTGTTTTTAGAGGCTCGTACACATAAAGCTTGGGAAGCTAAAGAAGTATCTGATAGCCTTCTTAAGGAAGTCTATGATTTGGCAAAGATGGGGCCCACCTCGGCAAATTGCCTTCCAATGCGTATTCTTTTTATAAAATCTAATGTTGCGAAAGAACGACTTAAGCCGGCTTTAGATGGCGGAAATATTGAAAAGACCATGGCGGCTCCTGTGACAGCCATCATTACTTATGATCTAAAGTTTTATGAGCGCATGGATGAATTATTTCCCATGGTTGATGCAAAAAGTTGGTTTGTCGGAAATGCTGAATACGCGCAAAAAACAGCTTTTCAAAATTCTGCTTTACAAGGTGCTTACTTTATTCTTGCGGCGCGTGCTTGTGGATTAGACTGTGGTCCTATGACGGGATTTGATAATGCTAAGGTTGATGAAGAATTTTTTAAGGACACTTCATGGCGTTCTAATTTTTTGATTAATCTTGGATACGGTGATTCTGCGAAACTTCATCCCCGACTTCCGCGTCTTTCTTTTGAAGAAGTAGCAAGAGTTATATAATAAACTTATTTTGAAATTTATTGAGAGAGTTCTTTTATAAGAAAGATTTTTATAATTGACTCTCTTTTAAAGGAGCGTCAAAGCGGTTAAAGACTTCATTTACTTCTTTGATCTTCATTGTTGAGTCAAATTTTAAAATAATCATTGTAAGGTGAGGTCCAATCTTATCAGAAGTCCAAGAAAAAAGTATAACGCATCCTTGATCTATCGGGCAGGGAAGAAGGTCGAGTATACTTATATTCCATACGCCGACCGCTTTTCGTGCTGCTTTGAGCTGAGATTGAAATCCGTTTGAAGTTTTAAAGAGAATAGTGCCATTCTCAATTTTTTGACAATTTTCAGAAAATAAGATAGGTATTTCAGATAGATAGCTTTCTTCATCTTGAGCTTGACCTACGTTAATCATAAATTGAATATATCTTTTTCCTGCTTCAATATAAGCTTTAGAATCAGTAGCCAAGCAAGGATTTTGACTATTTCCATAAACAAGCAGACAAAGAAGCGTTAGAATAAATTTCATTTTAAAAACATTATATTAATAGGTAAATATAAGCATATTTTATATATGAGTTTTACATTTTTATGCAATAATTTCTAAAAGAGAGAGTGGTTTCTTTTAACCATTCTCGAACCTCTTCCTCTAAAAGGGGGGAAAGTTTTTCATAAACGGCTTGATGATAATCATCGAGCCATTTTATTTCTAGATCTGTTAATAAAGATTTCTCAATCAATTTAAGATCTATCGGAGCAAGTGTAATCGTCTCAAAACCAAGCATTCTTTTTTCTGCATCAGGAATATCAAGCGATTGTACGATCATAAGATTCTCAATACGGATGCCATAAGAATTTTCTTTATAATACCCAGGTTCATTAGAGAGAATCATGCCAGGCTTTAAAGAGACATGATTTGGAACGCTGCTAATCCTTTGAGGCCCCTCATGAATGTTGAGGACAGCACCAACACCATGCCCCGTCCCATGGGCATAATCAAGTCCGACCTGCCACAGCGCGGAGCGTGCAAGAATATCTAATTGCGATCCCGATGTCCCTTGGGGAAAGATGCTTGTTGCAAGGGCAATATGTCCTTTCAAGACGCGTGTAAAGCGATCTCTTTGTTCTGGGGTTGTTTCACCTATTGCAATTGTTCGGGTAACGTCTGTGCTGCCATCACTGTAATGTCCTCCAGAATCGATGAGATAAATATCATTTGGTGCAATTGTACGATTTGTTTCAGAGTTTACGCGATAGTGAATAACAGCACCATTTGGGCCTGTGCCAGAAATAGTTGAGAAACTTGGTATTTTAAACTCTGGAAATTTCTGTCGACACGCCAGTATTTTCTCTACAGCTTGAAGTTCATCAACATTTCCTTGAGGGCCTTCTTGAGAAATCCAATGAAGAAAAGTTGTTAAAGCAGCTCCATCTCGAATATGAGCGCGACGCATTCCTTCAAGTTCAGCTTTATTTTTACAAGCCTTTAAATGAGTCGTAGGTTCATCGCCTCGAAGGACTTTGCCACCTGCTTTTTCAACGGCGTAAATCGATTGTACGGGGGCTGTAAGCGGGTCTATAATAACGCGCGCTTTGAGTTGTCCAATGTCTTGTAAAGTTTTTTCAAAAGATTCAAAAGGTTTGATGGTCACAACTGCTTTAAGATATTGGCGAACATCGTATGGCACCTTTTTTTCATCAATAAAAAGATCAGCTTTTCCCGTCTCATAAACAATGGCATAAGAAGACATGGTTGGGATGAAGTCATAATCATTCCCACGAATATTAAAAAGCCAACTTACAGATTCAGTCATGGTAACAACACCTGCAGATGCTTGTTTTTTCTTAAGTTCATGTGCAATTATTGTGAGCTTGTCTTTAAAGTCTTGTCCTGCAAATTCAAGAGGATGAATATAAATAGAGTGAGCAGATTTCTGAGGGCGATCAATCCAAATTTGGTCTACAAGATTTTTCTCGACAGGTGAGAATTCAATATTTTTACTTTCCAGGCTTTTTTCATAGCCTTGGATTTCTCGCTCTGTTGTAAGCCATGGATCATAGGCAAGTTTTGCACCTGGTTTTAAATGATGAGTAAGCCAAGTAGGGCCAGACATTTCGGCAAGAGGAACAATTTCAAAGCAAGTGGTATCAATTTGCTGAGCTGCTTGAAGTGTATATCTTCCATCCACAAAAAGTCCCGCTTTATCTTGGAGAATAATAGCGAATCCTGCACTGCCATTAAAATTCGTCAGCCATAAGAGTCTTTCTGAATAAGGGGGGACATATTCACCTTGATGTTCATCAGCTTTAGGAATAGTAAAAGCGTCAATATTTTCTCTCAACATTACTTCACGAAGCTGTATTAGTTTTTGGAGGGATGCCATAAGATTAAAATACTTTCTCGTTAATCCGTGAAATTTTACTCACGATTTATAATAAAGGTAGAAGATGATTTTTATGCAAGTTTACCCTGTCATTAATTGTTCTTCAATAGGAAGAGTAATGGCAAATTCGGCATACTGACCAACTTCAGAAGTTACTGTAAGAGTGCCATGATGTTGACGGGTTATAATATCATGACATAATGAAAGTCCAAGGCCTGTTCCACTGCCGGCAGGTTTGGTGGTAAAAAATGGATCAAAAATCTTTTTTCGAAGCTCTTCAGAAATTCCAGGGCCATTATCGCGAATAACAATTTCAATATGGTTATCTATTGTTTTCCGGGTGCAGATATGAATTTCAGCGATGAAAGATTCTCCTACGGTTGTTCTTTTTTGATGAAGAACATAGCAAGCATTATTAATAATATTTAAGAAAACGCGACCTAAACCTTGAGAGTAAACAAGGATTTTAGGAATCTCTAAGTCGAAATCTTTAATAATTTTGGGGATAAAGCCTTGTTGCTTAAAGCTTGTTATCGCTAAAGTAACGTTTTCATCAATAAGTTGGTTAATATCAATAAGGTACTGGTTGTCATTTCCACCTCTTGCATGAACAAGCATACTTCTAACAATGGCATCTGCTCGTTTACCATGTTCTTCAATACGCTTCATATTTTCGATTAAGTCAGTAAGGATCGTTTTAACTTCTTGTCGTTGTTCTAATGTAAGGGATTTACCTTGAGGGAGGGAAGAAGCAATATTCATAAGCTCTTCCGTAAAATTACGAGAGATTTCCGCAAAATTAATAACGTAATTTAGGGGGTTTTTTATTTCATGAGCAATCCCAGCGGTAAGGGCTCCAAGGCCTGCAAGTTTTTCTTGTATAATAATTTGATTTTGTGCCTTCCGAAGATCGTTAAAAGCTAAACTAAGGGCTCTATTTTTGTCAGAAAGGGCTCGTGTACGTTCGAGTACTTTTTGATCAAGATCCTGAATATGTTTTTCCATTTCTCCCATGAGTTTTCGATTTTGATCAAATACTTGAAAGACAGCCTCAAACCAAGAAAACCAAGGTTCTCGCATTTTACGATAAGCCTGTTCTCCTTCTTTTGCTTGGGTGGAGATGAAATTAACAAGCTGTTTTGCAGGGCTTATAAATTCTTGCGCAATAATACTGTTAGCTCCCATGAGAATAAAGATTGCAAATAAAATAAGGAAGACAATGCTGGGACCAATGTGTTTTAAAGTAGAAATATTCATATCCCAAGTTTTAACAAAATAAATTGCAGTCCAAGGGGCATAGCGAGACTTTGCTTGATAAACCCAGTAGTCTTCAATTTTGGAAATTGTTTTCCGGGGGAGTTTATAAATTGTTTCTAATTGGATCCCTTTTGGAAGAGTTTTTTGAACTTTTATAGGAACACGATTATTTGATTGGGTATCCGCAAGAATTGTCCCATAATCATTAACGATAATAAGACGTCCATTTGGGTAAGTAATTCCATTAATAAACTCAATGATTGGTTCAAGTAGAAAATCAATTCCCACAATGCCTTTAAATTGCATTTTGTGATAAACTGGGGCTGAACATGTCACACTTAATCCATAATGAGGTGAATAAGTATAGACATCAGTCCAGATAGGCTCCCGTTTAGGATTATTAGTAGGGAGATTTTTAAGATACATAGGATCTTTAAAAATTTGAGGATCAAAATGTGTTTCGGAGAAAGGGCGCCAAGGAAATTGATTTCGGAAACCATTTTTTGAAACGTAATAAAGTGAAGACGCAGTTTTAATATTTTTCTTTAAAACATAAAAAAGAGGATTTAAAGAAAAAGCCATCGTAATTTCTTGCCACGTAGAATTTGAAAGTTCTTCTGCAGAACCAATGCCTGTAATATTGCCAATTTTTCGACGATTAAAATTTGCCACATCAAGATAATAATTATTATCTTGGTTATTTTTTAATTTGAAATCAAAATTTTGATAGCGATCTCGTTGTTCATTTAAGAAATCACTTGCTTGCATTTGAAGAGCTTGGATGGCATCTGCTCGAGGCCGAACAATATTATTTAAAGCTTGAGTTTGCTCACGCAAGCGAATTTGGAGAAAATTAAGTCTGGATTCAAGATTTTCTTGGAATAGAAAATCAAATAAGAGAAAAGCAGCTAAGATAACTATTCCGTAGGTTAACGTGACGATTTTATTGAAACGTGAAAAGAAAGTTACACGCTCTGTTTTTCGAGGACTACGATGCCAAAATTTTAGCTTCACTTGCTAAATCATACTTTCTGTTGATATTGACCTATTTGAACATATGAACCTGGAGCATCTTCTAACGTCGGATATTTTGTAGAACCAACTGTTGAAGCTTTTATTTTCGTGCCAGCATATTGTTCGATCCATTCTGCCCATTCAGGCCACCATGAACCTTGATTTTGCGTCGCTGCTGAAAACCATTCTTCTGCTTTATCTACAAGTGCATCCGAAGTCCAATAACCATATTTTGTCACTGTTGGAGGGTTAAAGACACCTGCAATATGGCCTGAGCCACCCAACACAAATTTTATAGGGCCTTGTAAGACTCTCGTTGCCGCATAACCGCACATCCAAGGCGCAATATGATCATCTTTTGTATTGAAGAGAAAAGTTGGCGTTTTGACCTTACTTAAATCTAAAAACTTATTTTTAAGTTTCAGTCCATTAGGGCGTATAAGATTATTATTTATGAACATTTCTCTTAAATAATATAAAAACATCTTAGAAGGTAGGTTTGTTGAATCTGAATTCCAATATAAGAGGTCAAAAGCCATTGGCTCTTGTCCTAAAAAGTAGTTATTAATAACAAACCACCAAATAAGATCATTTGCTCGAAGAAGGTTGAATGTTTGCGCCAGGATTTGTCCTTCTAAATATCCTGTTTGAGAAATTCTTTTCTCAAGTTGATTAATTTGTTTTTCATCAATAAATACGCCAAGATCTCCAGGATTTTTAAAATCGAATAAAGTTGCAAGATAGGTTGTGCTAGCTAAAGGATTATTTTTTTCATCAGCCATATAAGCGGCATAAGTGCCTAATATATTACCACCTATGCAAAAACCAACAGCATTGATCTTTTTTTCTCCCGTAAGATCAAGGATCGTGTTAATGGCGCTACCAACGCCTTCAAACACATAATCTTCGAAAGTTTTTTCTGAGAGACGTTGATCAGGATTTACCCATGAAATCATGAAAACAGTATGCCCACGGTCTAAAAGCCATTTTACAAATGAATTATCTGGCCTTAAGTCATAAATATAAAATTTGTTAATACAAGGAGGGATCAAGAGGACAGGTATTTGAAATACGGTTGTAGTTGTTGGAATGTATTGAATTATTTGAATTAATTCATTTTGAAAAATAACCTTTCCAGATGTGGCTGCAATGTTTTCTCCCAAACGAAACGCATCATGATCAACCATCTTTATTTTAATTTGGCCTTTGCCTTGTTCAAAATCTCTTAAAAGATTATTGATACCTTGGATGAGATTCATGCCTTTAGAATCAATCGTTTTAAGAACAGTTTTTGGATTACTCCAAGGAAAATTACTGGGAGAAAGGCTATCGGTGAATTGTCGGGTATAGAATTGTATTTTTAAAGCCGTTTTCGGGTCTAGGTCTTCAATATTTGTTGCAATATCTTTGATCCATCGATCCCACAGTAAATAAGATTGGCGAGCATATCCAAAGAATGGATTTTTATGCCACATTTCATCCTTAAAGCGATTATCAGGAATATTTCCTTCAATAACTTCATCTATAGTTTCTTTTTGTCCTGAAAGGACACTGAGAGAATTCTGCCACAATTGAAAAGTGCTTTTGAGATATTCTTGAGAAGCAGAAATAATTTTATCAGGTTGTGTGCTAAGCTTCTCTAAAGCTGTCTGAAAAGTTTCTGTCATGTCTTCGATGTTGAAAAGAGAGGTAGAATCTTTCAGGGGCTCGAATGCGTGGAAAGAATGTTGAGTTTTCATCGCGGCAAACATGAGTGCTTGTGATAATTGAAGTGGATCAAAGCTACATTTTTGCTGATCGTCTGCTTGTTGTTTTTCCCTGCCCATTGTATTCACTTTATTGTTTATATTTAAAGTTAAAAATTAGAAGGGATTTAAAATCCCTTCTATGATTGTTTAAAGGTGTTCTTTTATCCATTCCTCAAGATTTCTCTGTGGAAGTGCGCCGATTTTTGTTGAAGCGGGTTGACCATCTTTAAATAAGATGAGTGTTGGAACGCTTCTGACGCCAAATTGAGTTGGAATTTGAGGACTATGATCAATATTAACCTTAACAATTTTAAGATTTGGAATTGTTGTCGATAAATTGTCCAAAATAGGGGAGAGCATTTTACATGGCCCACACCATTCTGCCCAGAAATCAACTAAAACAGTGCCGGAAGATTCAAGGACTTCTTTTTGAAATGTGGAGTCTGTAGCATCAAGTATCATAATTATTCTTTCCTTACTAAATCGTATTTTTTACCCTAACAAAAAGTCAAATTCTCTTTTTAGGATTAATTTTTATACCATATATTGACCACCATTAATAGAGAGAGTCGAGCCCGTAATGAATCCAGCTTCTTCTGCGGCTAAGAATACAACGGCTCTTGCGATCTCTTCTGGTTCCCCTAATCTACCAACAGGAATTTGAGCAACGATTTTATCTAAAGCTTCCTGGGGAACAGCCTTCACCATGTCGGTTGCAATATATCCAGGGGCTATTGCATTCGCAGTAATATTTTTTCTTGCATTCTCAAGAGCTAAGGCTTTTGTAAAACCTATAATGCCGGCCTTGGCAGCTGCGTAATTAGTTTGTCCTAATTGGCCTTTTTGGCCATTAATTGAACTAATGTTAATAATGCGTCCATAATTACGTTCACGCATTCCTTCTATGACAGCGTGTGTCATATTAAAACAAGAGAGAAGGTTGGTATTGAGTACTTTTGCCCAGTCTTGAGATGTAGACTTATGAAACATGCCATCCGATGTAATTCCGGCATTATTAACAAGAACATCAATGTTTCCAAGTTGTTGTTGAACTAAATGAAGACCTTTTATACAATCTTCATAATGAGTTACATCCCATCGAAAGACAGAAACATTAGTGCTTCTTCTAAAAGTTTCCGCGGCGACATCATCACTTTGATAAGTTGCAGCTACGCGATATCCAGCTTTCATCAGAGCTTGGGAAATTGAGGCCCCAATTCCTCTTGTTCCTCCCGTTACAACGGCAATACGTCCAGTCATCTTTATCCTCCCTTATTCTATAATCTAAGCATTTTATAACTTTTTAATAAACATGGTTTTTAGAGTCCAATCAGGAATCTAGGATTGAACTATTTTTATCAAAAATTTGTTAGAGCGTAGCAACAGGGGGTAAACGATTTATTAATAAAAAAATAATTTTTTGATAAGAAAAATGAATTTTAAATAATGTACTTGCCAAGTTATAAAAAGATTAATATATTTACGTTATATATATTATTATACATAAATACTTTCTTCGAGATGGTTCTTAAAGATATTTTTCTAGCTGTTCTTGTAACTTTTCTGTGGGGAACAAATTTTGTTGCAATAAAACTAAGTTTAGTTTCTTTCCCTCCTTTTTTACAACTTGCTCTACGATTTATATTTGCTTGTTTCCCGCTTATCTTTTTTGTTAAAAAACCAAATTGTTCAAAGAGCCTAATTTTCAAATTCTCTTTATTAATTTGGATTTGTCAATTATCTGGAATAGCTTTTGGGCTTTATCTTGGAATGCCTGCGGGTTTATGTTCTCTTCTTATGCAAACGCAAACTATTTTTACGGTCCTGCTTTCATCAATATTTTTCTATTATAAGCCTAAGAAATTAGAACTTGTGGGAATTATATTGGCATTTGCGGGAGTAAGTATGATCGCTCTTCATGGGCGGGGGCAGTTCAGCTGGATAACCTTCATTCTGATTTTATTTGCGTCCTTGTCTGTGGCCATGGGGAATTTACTTTTTAAGGGGCAAAATCAAAAAATAAATATGCTTTCGCTTATTATTTGGAGTTGTTTAATTCCGCCCATTCCAATGTTTTTTACTTCTTTTATTGTTGATGGTTGGGAAGCTATCTGCATAGCTTGCCTGACTTTTAAGTGGTCTTCGTTATTGGCCATCATTTATTCTTCATTTTTTGCAACAATTGTGGCAACGACCAGTTATACATATTTACTTGAAAAGTATGAACCTGCAAGGATTGTACCTTTTACAATGTTAACACCGATTTTTGGGGCTTTAGCATCAACCATTATTCTTGATGAAAAATTAACTCAAGAATGTTTTATTGCGGCAACTTTTATTATGGTAGGCTTACTTATTAATCAGCTTTCAAAAAGAATTCCAAGACAAGAAATATTTATAAAAGGAGTAGAAGATCCTCTTAAACAAGCTGCTTAAAAAACATTGAATAATTTTCAACTCTCTTTTTTTCATCGCACATTTTCTTATTTTTCAGGAACCTTTTTTTTGAATTAAGTTTAGGCAATTAATAAAGTTTTAAGTATTATCTTATAAATCTTGAGTGTAAGTTAGTGTTTCAATTTTATACAGGATGGAGAAATTTAATGTTTAAGAATTTATTTTTAGGAGCAGCTATCGCTAGTTTGTTGGGTGCAACAGTTAATGCAAATGAACTTCATGAGCATCACGCTTTTACAGCGGCTGACTTAGAAGTTGTTGCGAATGAAATTTTAAAAGAAATTAAAGATGGAACAATTGTTAAGGCTGAACAAAATGAAGCTTATGAACTCGTTGGTGCTCTTCAAGTTTGTGCACCTGTTGTGAAGCAAGCTTCAGAATTCCGTAAGGATGTTAAAGTTGAGCCAAAACAAGCGGATCAAACGCATGAAAAAGTGCAAGCAAGCGCAGATGATCTTTCCGCAATTATAACACATTTAATTACATCTCTTCAAGGCGGCGCAGTTGATGCAAAAGATCAAAGCAACGCACTTGGTCTTATCGGTGGTTTAAAAATGTGTAAGCCTGTTGTTGAAAATGTTTCAACTTTGCGTTCACATCAGCACCAAGAAGCAACAGAAAAGGCAGCTGCACCTGCAGCAGCAGAAAAGCCTGCAGAGACAAAGTAAAACTTTTTACTTGAATTTAGAAAGCCACTGCTTTGCAGTGGCTTTTTCTTATTTATTGATTCACACGCCGTAAAAGTTCAAGTTTTGAGCGAATGTAATCAAGATCACGTTTCAGAGCTGCTTTTTCTTCTTCTGTCCGGGCATTTTCAAGCTCTTGTTTCGCATATTTAATAGTTTCTTCAATCATTTCAGCATTCATTTCTGCGAGAAAAATACTTTCTTCTGCCAGAATTGTACAATCGGTCTCAGTGAGGTGGGCAAATCCATTAGCCACATAAACTCTTTCTTGAATATTGCCTCTATTATAAATCGTCACAAGACCTGGACGAAGAGTTGAAACCATCGGAGAGTGGGATGGTAACACGCCAAAATCACCTCTGCTTCCAGGAATGATAACCATCTCAATATCATCTGTAAAAAGAAGGCGTTCTGGAGAGACAATTCTGAAGTGTAATTTAGAAGACATTGCTTTACTTTTCGCCTTTTAAGAAATTAGCTCGGCTTTTTTAATAGCTTCATCAATCGTGCCAACCATGTAAAAAGCCATTTCAGGAAGATAGTCATAGCGTCCTTCAACAATACCTTCAAAGCCATTAATGGTCTCATTTAAAGGAACAAAAATCCCAGGAGTGCCTGTAAATATTTCTGCTACGTGAAAAGGTTGAGAGAGGAAACGTTGAATTTTGCGGGCACGTGCAACTGTTAATTTATCTTCTTCTGAAAGTTCGTCCATTCCTAAAATCGCAATGATATCTTGTAAAGATTTATAGGTTTGCAGGATACGTTGCACTTCTCGTGCAACGGTATAATGTTTTTCACCAACTATTGCAGGCGTTAAAATCCGTGACGTTGAATCTAAAGGATCAACAGCAGGATAAATACCGAGCTCGGCAATTTGTCGGTTGAGAACGGTTGTTGCATCAAGATGGGCAAATGACGTCGCAGGAGCAGGATCAGTCAAGTCATCTGCAGGAACATAAATAGCTTGGACGGAAGTAATAGAACCTTTATTGGTACTTGTAATACGTTCTTGGAACTCACCCATCTCGGTTGCAAGCGTGGGTTGGTAGCCGACGGCAGAAGGAATTCTTCCCAGAAGAGCGGAAACTTCAGCCCCTGCTTGTGTAAAGCGGAAAATATTATCAATAAAGAGAAGGACATCTTGATTTTCTTCATCTCTAAAATATTCAGCAATTGAAAGCCCTGTTAAACCAACACGGGCACGGGCCCCTGGAGGTTCGTTCATTTGTCCGTAAACAAGCGTTGCTTTAGAGTTAGTTCCTTTTAAGTCAATGACACCTGATTCAATCATTTCATAATAGAGATCGTTGCCTTCTCGTGTTCTTTCGCCAACCCCCGCAAAAACAGAATATCCACCGTGTGCTTTCGCAATATTATTAATAAGTTCCATAATAATGACGGTTTTTCCAACGCCGGCCCCTCCAAAAAGGCCAATTTTTCCCCCTTTCAAATAGGGGGCAAGAAGGTCAACGACTTTAATTCCAGTGACAAGCATTTCCGTTTGTGTTGATTGTTCTGTGAATTTCGGTGGTGCCCGATGAATAGGATATCTTTTTTTAGTTTTAATGGGGCCACGTTCATCAATAGGTTCACCAATAACATTCAGAATTCGTCCTAATGTTTCGGGACCTACGGGAATTTCAATTGTTTTCCCCGTATTGATAACTTCTTGGCCTCTCACAAGACCTTCTGTAGAGTCCAAAGCAATTGTACGAACGATATTATTGCCTAAATGCTTGGCAACTTCGAGTACAAGTAGTTGGTTCTGGTTTTGAACATGGAGGGCATTTAAGATAGAAGGAAGAGAACCTTCAAAGGCAACATCAACGACGGCACCAATTACTTGTTCAATTTTGCCTTTGGTTTCTTCATGTATCATTGATTTATCCTTCTTCATATTGCTTTAGGTTGCAGTTAAAGTGTTTCAGCCCCAGAAATAATTTCAATTAATTCTTTTGTAATATAAGCTTGTCGTGTCCGATTATAGGTAAGATTAATTGTTTTAAGCATGTCATTTGCATTTCGAGTTGCGGTGTCCATTGCAGACATGCGAGCACCTTGCTCGCTTGCCACATTTTCCAAAAGGGTATGATAAATTTGTACAGCTAAATTCCTGAATAAGAGTTGATCGAGAACTTCTGATTCTCCAGGTTCATATTCGTAAGGAGATTTTAAAGCTTGGGGAGCTTTATCAATTCGTTGTTGAGCCGGATTATCGTGCTCTAATTTAAAAGGAATAAGAGAAGTTAGAGTTACTTTTTGCTCGAGAGCGGAAATAAACTTATTGTAAATAATGCTGCACGCATCAAATTCTTGATTCTCAAATAAACTAAAAAGCTCTTTTGCGATGTTTGAGGCATCATAGAAGCGAGGTTTATCAAGAGCATCGACAGTTTGGATGATAAGCGGATGATAGCAACGGGAAAGTTGCTCTTTTCCTTTGCGTCCTATGCAATAGATTTTTACGTCCTGGTTTTTTGCTTGTAACTTTTTAATATGAGTCTCTGCCATTCGAACAAGGGAGGAATTAAAGCTTCCACTTAATCCTCGGTTAGATGTCGTGAGAATAATCATATGTGAGCGAGCTGGGGTGCGTCCAATAAAGGAAACAGGCAACTGAGTAGGATCTTGAATACGGGCAAGAAGGTCTTCTAACATCGTGGCCATGAGTTCAGTATAAGGTCGAGCAGCATAAGCTTGCGTTTGTGCTTTTTTTAGTTTTGCTGCTGCAATCATCTTCATGGCTGACGTTATTTTTTTTGTTGCCACGATACTGCGTTGGCGATCTTTAAGGTCTTTGAGGCTAGGCATTTTGCGTTATATACCTCTTAAGCAAAAAGACTTATAAAATGATCAAGAAATTGGATAAGTTCTTCTTCACGTGCTGAGGTGATAATACCTTTTTCTTGAATTTCTTGGACGAGTTCAGGTTTTTGATTTGACAGTGTAAAGAGCATCTCTTTTACAAAACGGCTAATATCGCTTGTTTTAATTTTGTCTAAATATCCTCGAACGCCAGAAAAAATAACAATAATTTGATCTCCCAAAGAAACAGGAGAATATTGTGCTTGTTTAAGCATCTCTGTGAGTCTTTCTCCTCTTGCAAGGAGATTTTGCGTTGCTGCATCGAGATCTGAAGAAAATTGAGAGAAAGCCGCCATCTCACGGTATTGCGCTAATTCAAGCTTAATCTTTCCAGAGACTTGTTTCATCGCTTTTACTTGGGCTGCTGAGCCTACACGACTGACGGATAATCCCACATTGATGGCAGGTCGAATCCCTTTATAAAAAAGATCCGTTTCAAGAAAGATTTGACCATCTGTAATTGAGATGACATTAGTGGGGATATACGCAGACACGTCACCGGCTTGCGTTTCAATGATTGGAAGAGCTGTCAACGAGCCACCACCAGATGCTTCACTCAATTTAGCTGCTCGCTCAAGAAGACGTGAATGAAGATAAAATACGTCACCAGGATAAGCTTCACGGCCAGGAGGGCGGCGTAAAAGAAGAGACATCTGACGATAAGCGACGGCATGTTTAGAAAGATCATCATAGATGATTAAAGCATGTTTGCCATTATCTCTGAAATATTCTCCCATGGCTGTTCCTGAATAGGGGGCCAAAAATTGCATAGAAGCAGGATCTGAGGCTGTGGCGACGACAACAGTTGTGTAAGCCATTGCGCCTTGTTCTTCAAGGATTTTTACAATCTGAGCAATCGTCGATTTTTTTTGACCTATTGCAATATAAATACAGTAAAGTTTTTCAGAATCAGAGGCAGTTTCATTTTTCTTTCTTTGATTTAGGATAGTATCAATGGCAATCGCTGTTTTTCCAGTTTGACGATCTCCAATGATCAATTCACGTTGGCCTCGACCAATTGGAACTAACGCATCAATTGCCATAATCCCCGTTTGCATAGGTTCAGTGACAGATTGACGCGCAATAATGCCTGGCGCTTTAACTTCAATGCGCGTTTTTTTTGTTCTTTCTAAAGGCCCTTTACCATCTAAAGGTTGACCTAAAGCATCAACGACGCGCCCTAAAAGGGAATCTCCTGTGGGAACTTCAGCAATCCGCCCTGTACGCTTTACAAGATCTCCTTCTTTAATCGCTGCAGTTTCGCCTAAAATAACGATTCCCACATTATCGCTTTCAAGATTAAGAGCCATACCTTGAATGCCTTGGGGGAATTCGACCATTTCACCAGCTTGAATATGATCAAGACCGAAAACACGTGCAATTCCATCACCTACTTCTAGCACATGGCCGATTTCTGAAAATTCTGTATTCAGGGCGAAATTAGTAATTTGTTTTTGAAGAATTGAGGTAATTTCGCTTGCTTTTAATTCCATTATGCAATCCTTTTAAGTGATTGGTAGAGCTTATTTAGTTTATAACTCAGAGTATTATCAAAAAGATAGGGGCCAATTTGGATAATATATCCGCCTAATAAGTTTGTATTGATATTTTCGTGTAAAATGATTTTTGAAGACAATTTTTGTTCAAGGAGAGTAATTAATAGCTTTTTTTGTTCTTCATTCATTTTGTGCGCAGAAGTAATATAAGCCTTTAAAATACCTTGAGATCGATCAAAAATTTCTTCAAAAGAGGCCGTAATATCTTGTAAAAGAGGGAGGCGTTTTTGAAGCGCAAGAACTTGTAAAAAGTTCGTGAATAAAGCTGAGAACCCAATCCTCTTTGCAAGTTCAAGAAGAGCATCAGCAACTTCTTTTTTGCTAAGAAGAGGCGTGTAGAGTATTTTTTCTAGGATTGCGTGTTGATTAAAAAGTTTTTTAAAGACATACAATTCTTGTCGAATTTTTTCGATTTCTTTACTTTCCGCAGCACTTTTAAAAAGCGCTTCGGCATATCTTTTTGAGGCTTGATTCATTGAAGGACTTTCAATTTTTAGAGCTCAAAAGAGTCAATAGGTTGTGGTTATTAATTTTCATACATTTTCTCTTTATATTTTTATCATATAGACCTCTCTTTTCGCAAGCGTATAAGCGAAGATTTTAAGATTGGAAAATCGTCATTTTCCCTGTTTAAAATCTTTAAATACAGCAAACGTTATTGTGTCATTTTTCCATATTATCTTTTATTTTTTTAAAACATAGTTTCTCCTTTATCTTTCACAGAATGATTAAACATAATTTAAAAAAGGCCTTTGATTCTTGAGGAGGTAAGATCAACCTTTATACTTTAACTATAGCAAATTATGAGCTTTTTGTCGAGAAAAATCGTTACATTTATCGAGATAAATATATTAAATAATTATTTATATTCAATAAGTTATTTTTGTATTTAAGGAATTATTTCACGAAAGAGAAGTGATCATAATTGCCGAGAGTTGGCATCCAAAATGAGCTTCATTTTGGTGTGTTGAACGACGACAACTGAAGAAAAGATCAGGGGTTGAATAGGTATCATGAGAAAGAACGTCAGTCATGTCGATGCCTTCTTGCCAGAGTTGTTCAACGACGATCCCTTTGAGATCGCAAAGATAACGGTTTGGCGTAAGGCTTGGTATGAAAAAGCTTGAGTATTGATCTTTAAAAGCTTCATAAACTTCTGGCCCAACTTCAAAATGTTTTTGACTAATGGCAGGACCTAAAGCAGCATAGATTTTTTTAGCACCGAGTTCTCTCATTTTTCGGGCAGTTTTCCCGGCAATATTTTTTAATGTTCCTCGCCAGCCAGAATGAACAGCGCCAATGAAGTTTGATTCAGAGTCGGCTAAAAGGAGTGGAATGCAATCTGCTGTTATGACGCTTAAAACAAGGTCTGGAGAACTTGTGATAAGGCTATCTACTTTGGGGAGTTTATGAAAATCAAAAGGGGAGGTCACATATAAAATTTCATCCTCATGAATTTGATTCATAAAGAGGAGAGGCTTATCATTAAACCATTTCATAGCGCGACGTTGATTTTCATCGATATTTTCCGCTGAATCTCCTTTTGATACACTTAAATTTAAAGAAGCATAAATTCCCTCAGAAACGCCACCTTGGCGCGTAAAAAATCCATGTTTAAGGTTGGAAATTGTTGAAAACACGGGAGATTGTAAAGGAGTTAACATGCTGAATAAACCTCAAGAACTTTAAAAAGAGTGCCCATTTGATGAGGGCTGAGCAACCGATGAAGCGCATGATTTATGATTTCACATTGTTGGGGAGATGCTTTTTGCATCACTTTATGAGCCCAAGGCTCAATCCCGCAAACTTTTAAAAAATCTCCTTGAGAAGACAAATTCTTATGAAGAGAAGGGAAGTGATCAAGCAAATTAAGAAGAGCTCCGAAATGAACATGAGCTGTCAGATCAGCTTCCCCTAAATGTTCAAGAGGAGAAATATAGTGATGTTGATAGAGGGCTTGAAAAGTATCTCCTGTGCCTTCTTTGTATCCATAATCAATGAATAAAGCGCCTCCTTGATGTTGAGTTAAGTATTGACTTATCTCTCTAACAACTTGTTCTGCTTCAGGGCATGTTTCAAAAATATCTCCTTCTTTTGCCTCAGAAGGAAAAAAGGAAGGATTAATCTCAGGAGGATTTTTTGTGAGGGAATATGTGAGAGATTCTGTTGTATCTATAGCGATGCCTCTTTCATGCCATCCAGTAGATGTTCGCATGTATTGGTGAATGGGGAAAACATCTAAGAATTCATTTGCAATCACAAAAAGAGGTAAACCTTGAGCTGCTTTTAGAGCTGATGAAAGAGCCTCAAACCACTGAGGTGAGTAGGCTGAAAGTTGCTTCTCTTGATGGGCTTTTAGATGTGGATTGATATCAACGAGATATAAATAAATCCCTTGGATAAAATCTGGACGCTGAGAAGTTAAGCGGAGTAAATCAGCAAGAAGAGTGCCGCGTCCTGGCCCAAGCTCAAGCAGGATAAAAGGAGAAGGTCTTCCTAGTTTTTCCCAAATATTTAAGAGCCAGAAACCAAGACTTTCACCAAAAAATTGAGAGACTTCAGGAGCGGTGATAAAATCATTTTGACTCCCAATGACGTGTTGTTGAGAATAATAACCATAGTGAGGATCATGAAGCGCAGTCTTCATAAATTCGGCAATACTTAGCCATTGGTCAGTTTTAAGACGGGTACGAAGATGATTTTCACATGGCGTCATAAGGAGGCGTTTTCTTCTGTGCAAAGACGATGAGACCGAAACCAAATAGAAGTAAAGGCAGTGTTAACCATTGGCCTAAGGTTGTTCCCCAGAGAAGGTAACCAATATGCTGATCAGGCTCTCTGAAACACTCAATAATAATGCGGGCGATCGCGTATCCAATAAGAAAAGCCCCGGATAATGAGCCTTGATATTTTTGACGCCAAGCAGTGAAACGGGTAATGCCAAAGAAGATGAGAAAAAGGAAGAGCCCCTCACTAAGGGCTTCATACAGTTGACTTGGGTGACGGGGGAGAGCATCAACATGGGGGAAAATCATTCCCCAATTATGTCCAGTTGCTCGGCCCCAGAGTTCACCATTAATAAAATTTGCTAGGCGACCAAAAAAGATCCCAATAGGAGCGGCACAAGCAGCTAAATCCATTAGCTCTAAAAAAGGAGTTTGGTATTTACGACAAAACCATAAAGATGCTCCCAAAAACCCAAGAAGACCTCCATGGAAAGCCATACCTGGTTGCCAGAGAAATAAAATTTCCCAAGGTTTATGAAAATAATATTCAGGTGCGTAAAAAATAGCATGCCCAAGACGACCCCCTAGAACGATTCCAATTGTGGCAAAAGAAATAAAGTCAGTGAGATTTTGAGGGGTGATTTTAAGTGGCTGCTTTTTAATGAGCCAAAGAGCATAGCGCCATCCCAAGAGAATTCCTGCGACATATGCAAGTCCGTACCAATGAATGGACAAAGGACCTAATTGAAGCGCAATAGGATTTATATTTGGATAAATAAAGGGCATGTATTACCTGTAAGGATTTGATTGAAGTAAATAATTTTGAATATATTGTTTAACTCCTTCTTCAAGGGATGTGAAGGGTTTTTGATAACCAACCTCTCGAAGATGGCTCATTTGTGCTTGTGTATAATATTGATATTTTTCTCTTAAACCTTCTGGCATCTCGATAAATTTAATTTTTGAAGGTCTGTTCAGAGCCTGAAAAACAGCGTTTGAGAGATCAAGAAAAGAACGTGCTTTGCCTGTTCCTACATTAAAAAGACCGTTAATTTGAGGATTTTTATAGAGCCAAATCATAATATCAACACAATCATCTACCCATATAAAATCGCGAAGTTGTCCCCCATCTTGATAGTGAGGATGATAAGATTTAAAAAGCCTTGCGTGAGAGTGAGTTTTTAAAGTCTCAAAAATATGACTGACGACGCTTTGTTGGGCTCCCTTATGATATTCATTAGGCCCATAAACATTGAAAAATTTAAGGCCCACACATTGAGGCGGAAGGGGCTTATATGCTTCTTGACGCGTCGCGATGCGAAGATCAAAAGCATGCTTACTCCATCCATAGACATTTAAAGGAAGTAATTTTCTAAGAGCCGTTACTTGTTGATTATCCTCAAAGCCTTCATTTCCGTCCCCATAAGTTGCGGCAGATGAAGCATAAATAAACTGTTTTCGATGGATGGTGCACCATTCAAGTAAATTTATTGAGAAGGTGAGATTATTTTCAATCACAAGATCAGCATCTGTTTCTGTTGTTGTTGAGATCGCTCCTAAATGAAAAATAGCCTTTATGTCATCAATATGAGAATTAAGAAAAGAAAACGCGTGGGAAGGTGCGACAATCTCAGCAAGATTACGGTGGCGTAAATTTTTCCATTTTTCGTCTTTTCCCAAAGTATCAATAGCGACTAACGGAGCTTGAGTTTCCTGTTCAAGTCTGGCAAGTAAATTAGACCCTATAAAACCAGCCCCTCCGGTGACAACTAACATGCACTCTTCCTTTATTGTTTGATCTTGTAGAAATATAAGCTGGCAATTAAGCTCTCGCAAGTTATAATCCAACAAGAAGGAGAATAAAATGCAAAGCGAAAATCGACTCTTTGATGAAGTTGCAAAAATGATGTGCAAACTAATGAGATCATTCTGCCAATTAAAGAAAAAATTATGTAAAACTGAACAGCATCAGTCTCAATCATCTCAAGAAAAGGCAATGCCTGAAGCAAAAATGAAGCAGCAATAGCTGCTGCGCGAATTCTCTTGGGTTATACCTTCTTGATATGGTATGTAATCACGTATTCTTATATCGGAGGTTTTATACTTGCCACGTCCATCCTCAAAATCGCTTGTTTCATCTAATAACCCTATTGATTTTATAGAAGAGACTTTAAATTCTGAAGAATGGCCTTGTTATCGATTGAGTTCTGAAGAGCTTTTAATTGAAATCCCTGGTCGTTGGTGTGACTATCGCTTGCAATTCATCTGGCAAGAAGATTTAAATATTTTACAACTCTTTTGCTTAATGGATATTCGTCTCCAGACAAAAGTAAAAACAGAAATTCAAGAATTATTGTGCCTGATTAATGAAAAATTAGCGATCGGTCATTTTGAAATGATGCCTGAAGAAGGTGTTCCAACTTATCGGTATGGTTATCTTCTTTTGAATGTGAAAAACTTAGCTATTGAAGTCGTTGAGGAGATGATTAATATTAGTATTGCCGAGTGTGAGAAATTCTATCCAGCTTTTCAATTTGTAATTTGGGGTGGAAAATCTGCAAAAGAGGCTGCATCTGTTGCAATGCTTGATACCGTAGGCGAAGCGTAGAGGCAAATAAGCTAAGGTTTAGATTCATGGAATCAACAGGAATACACTCTAAAATTATAGAGGCTACCTTAGAAATATTAGCACAGACATCTTGGGATGCCCTAACTATGGAAGAGTTAGCGGCAAAACTATCAATAACGCCGATTCAGCTTTATACAAACTTTCCGACTCGTTGTGATCTTCTGAAAGGTGTTGTGCAATTTATTGATGATAAAATGTTGGAGCTTTATGAAGAAGGGAATGAAGATCTCATGCTTCAAGAAAAGCTATTTGATATTATCATGTGCCGTTTTGAAGTCATGGAAGCCTATAAAAAATCTTTGAAAAATATTATTCTCACAATTTGGCGTGATCCAATCAGTTTTCCAAGTGGCGTTTTTTCAGGTCTTCACTCGATGAGCATAATTCTTGGGGCTGTCGGGGTTCCTATTGAAGGTATTAAAGGCAAACTTAATATCAAAATTCTTTCTTTTTTCTATCTTTATACACTTAAATTTTGGTTTGACGATGAAACACAAGACATGGCAAAGACCTTAGCGCATGTCGATAAAGGGCTCAAAAATATTATTGATTTTTTAAATATGTAATTTGTTAACACATCCTTAACCTTTTCGTTTGAGAATAGGTCCTGGCCAAGTTAAACAGGGGGGAAAAATGAAAAAAACAATTATATTATGGTCTTTGTATACATTTTCACTCGCGATTGCGAATGTTCTTCAGGCGAATTTTTGGGATCCCAGAGATGATAAGACAGATCAAGTCGTGGGCGAAGAAAAAGAAGTCTCTAAACAAGACGAAATAGAATAAGCATTAGGACAAAAAATAAAAAGGCTTCAAGGGATTTTGAAGTCTTTTTAAAAATTCTTTGATAGTGATTTTTAATATCTAATTAATTAATTTTTTTATTAATCATGAAGTTAAAAGTAATGAGTACAGGAAATGAATCATAAAATTACCAATTTAATTTTTATCTTTACAATTTTGACAATCGTTCATCATTTATATGCGGGAAATAATTTTAATCTCAGTAATAATGAAGAAATCTTAGTAGAAAAAGAAGAAGCTTAATTCAAGTTAAAAGGCTAAAAATTAAGATTAATAGAGCCAAGATCATACATCATTTTGACTGATTATATATCTCAAAAAAATAAAAAACTATTCTTGTCAGGAAGATAATCTCATATTAAGGTACTGAAAAACTTGGTTGGGGGCAAACAATGTTAAAAAAAATATTCCTATTATTAATCCTTATTTGTAAACCGATTTCTGCATCTTATATGGCTTCTATGGATGATAGCAGTGACGAAGAAAGTAGGCATTTAATTCCATCAGCGGCAGGAAGAGAAGCTGATGAAGGTTATAATTCTATGGTGATATCCTCTGCTATTGCAGGTCAGTTCTCTATTGAAGAAAAAGATAGTGATAAATTAGAAAATTGTATTCAACAGCGCGCCTTTACATTTGACGAACCTTTAAATCAAAAAATAGGTCGTTGGATAGGAGGATTCATGGGATTCGCCGCCGCGCAAGGATGGGATCCCTTAATAATTTTCACGCTTTTAAATTCTGTTTTATTGATGACTGGTTATAAAGTTCCGGTCGGTTCAAATCTCGATTGGGTGATAATTGGTGCTATAACAGGCCTATTAACGCCTGCGACATCAACTCATTTAGGAGAAGGTTTTGCTGAAGTTGCATCACATTCTTACCTTTTGAAACGTATGCCAGTCGTCAATAGATTACCTATCATAAGGAGAATTGAATCACCCTTAGAAATTCCTGAGTCTTATAGACTAGAAGGTAAATCAACTTATTTTAAATTATTGAATGCTATATATGCCGGAGCCTGGAGTGTCATTTATGCTTCTGTTTTATCTGGTCTTGAGCATAAAAAAGAAAATCGTCTTCTTTTCTGGATCTTTGTAGGGCCATATGCTCTTTCTAAGTTTTCCCAATTATATAAATATACATCCGCTGCCGCAAAAAAACATATAAGGTGGGAAAAGCATCGTGGTGAAATTGAAATAACCAAAATTAAGCGGGGGACTATAAGACAGCACTTAGAGACTTTGAAGTTACACGAGCGTGGAGATAACGAGATAGATGAGACTTATAAGTCTATCAGTTCTAAGGAAGTGAGTATTCCAGAAAAGATTGGCGCTTTGAATAGAAACGGAAAAGCCCGTCTTATTCCGATTCAAGATATAAGTAAAGGTCAAGTTGATTTTGATATGCATGAGAGTTTAAGTAACTCTAAGGAAAA
The DNA here is from genome assembly GCA_017307065.1 of Candidatus Paracaedimonas acanthamoebae. Taxonomy (NCBI): domain Bacteria; kingdom Pseudomonadati; phylum Pseudomonadota; class Alphaproteobacteria; order Holosporales; family Caedimonadaceae; genus Candidatus Paracaedimonas; species Candidatus Paracaedimonas acanthamoebae. Next base: position 57,838 of record JAFKGL010000014.1, on the reverse strand, counting down.
AAACAATTATACTGAATTAGACGTTAATAGACATATGTCACAGTCTTTAAAAGATAAGACTGTCACGCGCTTAACAAACGTTATTTCTTGTGGAGCTATAATTTCTCGATATTTCTTATATTCTTGGCTGATAGATTATTCTTTTGGAGCTTGGGGAATTACTGAAGGATTGGCAAGAAATATACTTACCTATGGAGGAGCTGCTATCTTAGATATTGTTGCGACCTTTTTTGAAGAAGGTGGTATTCAAGAATACTTTAACTCTATTTTTAAAAACGATTTTCCCTACTGGTATGCTGAAAATCACCCGAAAATACGACGCACGATTGGAATCAGTAGTCTTATTTTGGGAGGGGTTCTTGCAATACCAGATTCTTGGTATGCATGGACTAAATTAACAGCTTTACCAAGAGGAGATTTAAAGACAGAAAACCATATTGATAATGATATAAGAATCCCAATTTTATTGTTTATGGTGTTTGATGGTTGGCCTAGAAATGGAGCTTTCCTGGCATCAGGATATGATGAGTTTATCTCAAATGCACGCCACAGAGGGCGTCAATTATTTTCGTGTCTATCTTGCCGCCGTATCAAGGCAATTGGGCGAGGAGATAAAATTGATCGAATCAGTAGAGCGGCTAAAAAACTTCAAGAAGTTGTTGATGATTTAAATCCAGACGGAGTAGACCAAATATATGATTGGCTCTTTAAAGGTCCTTCAGTAAATGGGGTGCAATAGGAAATAATTGATTAAAAATATGAAAAGAGGCAAGAGTTGACCTCATTTTAATTTAAGAATATAATTAAAAGATAAATATAACAGGGGAGAATATTATGACAGATCAAGCAAATTCCGATAAAAAAACACAAAATAATCCGTTTGAATTTTTTAAAGATATGAAGATGCCCTCAATTGATTATGAAGCACTTCTTGCTATTCAACGCAAAAATCTTGAAGCTTTTGCCGGTTCTCAAAAATCGACCATGGAGGCCATTAAAACAATTGCGGGTCTTCATCAAGAATATACAAAGAATGCCGTTGAACAAGCAAACCAAACGCTTAAGCAAGCCATGAGTGCTAAAACACTCGAAGAACAAATGAAAGTTCATGGCGATGCGGTTAAGGCGGGTTTTCAAGATTGGATGAAACATACGCAACATGTTGGAAAACATTTAACAGAAGCCAGTAAGAATTTCCATGAAGATATGAGCGCTTCAGTTAAGCAACACATGAAAAATGCCCAAGATTTTTATGAAAAAGCAAAGAAAACGCATTAATTTAAAAAGTTTTCTGAATGAATTATGAAAGGAGAGGCGAGATCCTCTCCTTTATTTTTTTAAGATAAGAGACATATGACTAATTTCATAAGCCTGATCTTTTACTCTCAAAGCATGAGGTTCAGTGCCCCATATTTTGAAGCCACAGGATTCATATAATTTTCGTGCAGCATTATTTGTCGTTTCAACCCCTAAATAAACGACGTGACATTCAATTATTTTTTGAGCGTGCTGAAGAGCTGACTCCATTAGCAGTTTCCCTACACCCGCCTTTCGATAGAGAGGTTGGACATAAGTTCCCCAGAGAGTGCATTTATGCTGAATGTGGGGGAGTTTTTCTTGAAAAAGACCAATAAATCCAACGAGTTTTTGGTCTATAAATGCCCCTAGAATAATTTCTTGCATACTTGTTTGACTGAGGAGGCTTTTATAGGCATTCATCCCACGAGATTTTTCGGCTTCATAGGAAGTTAGAAAACTTGTGGGAGAATTTTGCAAAGCCTCAAGGCGTAATTGAAAAAAGCTTTCTAAGTCATTCTCATTTAGGCGGCGCGTATAAGTTGAAGAATTCATGATTTATTGTTTCAATATTTCTTCATCTTAAGGAGATTAATCCTCGCCCATTCTCAAGGCCGCTAAGAAGGCACTTTGAGGGATTTCAACCTTTCCGAATTGGCGCATGCGTTTCTTTCCAGCTTTTTGTTTATCAAGCAGCTTACGTTTACGGGAAATATCACCGCCATAGCATTTCGCAAGAACATCTTTACGAAGGGCAGAAATCGTCTCACGTGCAATGACCTTAGCGCCAATAGCAGCCTGAATTGGGATCTTAAATAATTGCCGAGGGATCAGATCTTTTAAGCGTTCGCAAAGGGCACGGCCGCGCGTTTCGGATTGAGCTCTGTGAACGATACAAGAAAGAGCATCGACAGGTTCTGCATTAATTAAGATCGTTAACTTAACAAGATCGCCTTCACGATACTCATCAATCTCATAATCGAAGCTTGCATACCCTCGTGAAACGGATTTTAAGCGATCATAGAAATCAAACACGACTTCGTTTAAAGGAAGTCTATAAACAACCATCGCGCGATTCCCGACATATGTTAGGTCAATTTGTTCGCCACGACGGTCAGTGCATAAAGTTAATATCGCACCTAAATGTTCATCAGGGACCAATATAGTTGCTTTAATCCAAGGTTCTTCAATCGTATCAATTTTGCCGGCATCAGGAAAATCTGCAGGATTATGAAGTTCAATGTGTTCGCCATTTGTGAGGCGGATTCGATACACAACACTTGGGGCTGTTGTAACCAAATCAAGGTCATATTCGCGCTCGAGGCGTTCTTGAACAATTTCAAGGTGTAAAAGACCTAAGAAACCACAACGAAAGCCGAATCCAAGGGCTGCTGAACTCTCAGCTTCAAAGCTGAAGCTGGCATCATTCAGACGTAGTTTCGCGAGACTTTCCCGTAGATTTTCGAAATCATCTGCTTCAGCGGGGAAAAGGCCACAAAAGACGACAGGAATACTCGGTTTGAACCCTGTAAAAGGTTGATCTGTTGGTCGCTTTTCTTCGGTAATTGTATCACCGACTTTACAGTCAGCAACATGCTTGATACTTGCCGTGATGAAACCAACTTCGCCGGGATAGAGGCCATCAACCATCACTTTTTTGGGGGTAAAAACACCCACACTATCAACTTGGTGAACAGCGCCTGCGGCCACCATTTTTACTTTCATTCCTTTTTTAAGAATACCATCTTTAATGCGGACTAAAATGATAACGCCTAAATAGGGATCATACCAACTATCGATCAAAAGAGCTTTAAGAGGTGCATCAGGATCGCCGTCTGGAGCCGGGAGTTTAGCGACAAGAGCCTCTAAAACATCTTCAATGCCTATGCCACTTTTAGCGGAAACAACAACAGCTTCTGACGTATCCAGTCCGATGACATCTTCGATTTGCTTTTTGACGCGATCGGGATCGGCGGCCGGTAAGTCAATCTTGTTGAGAACAGGAATGATTTCATGATTGTTATCGATCGCTTGATAAACGTTTGCAAGAGTTTGCGCTTCAACGCCTTGGCTTGCATCAACAACTAACAGAGAACCTTCACAGGCGGCTAGAGATCGACTGACCTCATAGGCGAAATCCACGTGGCCTGGCGTATCCATGAGGTTAAGCTGGTATGTTTTTCCATCTTTCGCTTTATAGCTGAGTCTAACGGTTTGAGCTTTAATGGTAATGCCGCGTTCACGCTCAATATCCATGCTATCAAGGACTTGATCGACTAACTCACGTTCGGTCAAGCCACCACAGACTTGAATAAGGCGATCAGCCAAAGTTGATTTACCATGGTCAATGTGTGCAATAATTGAGAAATTGCGAATATGTGACTGAAGGGTCATGTGCGTAACTGGGCTCCGATTTGTTGTGCGGCTGAAATGATCTTGTCAGAAAGATCAGAGATTTGAGCTTCTGTCAAGGTTGCCTCGTGGGGTTCAAGTCGAATTGAAAGAGCAATTGATTTTTTGCCTTCAGGAATGCCAGTTCCTTGATAGACATCGAAAATACGGATCTCTTTGATAAGGTGTGGGTCACTCTTGCGAATTCCCGAAAGAAGCTTATCCGCTGGAAGGCTTTCATCTAAAATAAACGCAAAATCTCGTTCGACAACTTGATAGGGGCTTAACACTAAAGATTTTTTACGAAAATCTTTTTTTGGAAGCGGAATTGAATCGAGATAACATTCAAAAGCGATCACAGATGTCTCTAAATCAAACTCTTTTAAAAGGGTTGGGTGAATTTCACCAAAAGTGGCAAGCGTAACTTTGGGACCCAATTTTAAAGAAGCTGAGCGTCCAGGATGATACCAAGAAGAAGCTTCAGCGTGTAATTGAGGTATTGAAGCTTCAATGCCGAGGGAAGTTAAAAGGGACAAAACATCGGCTTTAATATCAAAGAAATCAATTGGTCGTTGAGGTGATGCCCAATGCTTTGCATTGGTTTCACTTGCTCGAATTCCGGCAACGACGAGCGTTTGTGTGCTCGATTGAAATTGAGGGCCAATTTCAAAGAGAGCTGGATTCTTAATTCCGCGAGAAAGATTACGAGAAATTGCCGATAAAAGATTGGGCAACAAAGAAGGTCTCATGTCTGAAAGGTCCCCGCTAATCGGGTTTTCAATTTTTAAATCAGAATGTCCGCCATTAAAGAGTTTAGCTTGTTTTTCAGAAAGAAAGGACCAGGTCAAAGCTTCATGAAATCCACGGCTAGCAAGAGTTCGTCTTGCAATCCAACGACGTTTCTGAGCGGCAGTAAGAGGCGTGTTATCTGAAAGTTGCTCATCTATATGAAGAGGAGGGAGATCTTCGGCAGGAATTGATTCATACCCTTTGACTCTTAAAACTTCTTCTACAAGATCTGCGCTTCCTTCGAGATCTTTACGCCAAGAAGGTGTGCGGACTTCATTTTGCGTGATATGACAGCCAAGCTTTTCTAAAATGGTGCGACTCTCGTCTTCAGGCAGATTCAATCCTCCTAAAGTACGTATCCGATTAAAGTCAAAAAGTATAGTCTTTGTCGTGTCTAGTAAATGACCTGTTCGGACCATTTCACTAGGTTCCCCCCCGCAAATATCTAAAATAAGCTGGGTGGCTTGTTCAATACATTCATCAATAAGGGCAGGATCTACACTACGTTCAAGACGATACCGTGAATCGGTTATAATTCCTGTTTTGCGGCCCGTCATCGCAATACTAATTGGATCAAAAAAAGCACATTCTAAAAAGGCATTTTGTGTCTCCAGTTGAGTGCCACTTTCCAGGCCCCCAATAATGCCACCGACAGCCACAGGTCCTTGTGTATCGGCTACAATGGTCATATCAGTGTCGAGCGTATAGCTTTTGTTATTCAGCGCCAACAAAGTTTCATTCGTTTGAGCAGTTCGTACTGTAAGATTGCCGTGAAGTCTGTCTGCATCAAAGATATGCATAGGGCGACCACGATCAAAACAAATGAAATTGGTAATATCGACGAGAGCTGAAATAGGACGAATGCCAATAGCTTTAAGCTTTTTTTGGAGCCATTGAGGACTTTCGCAATTGGTAAGACCCCGGATAAAGCGACCGGCGAAATAAGAGCATGCCTGTGAAGTCTCGAGTGTTACTGCCAGAGGGCTTTTATAAGAACCTTGAATCGGAGGAATTTTTAGATCTGTCAACGTGCCGAGGGGGGTGGCGGCTAAGTCCCGCGCAATACCTCTGACGCCAAGGCAATCTCCGCGATTCGGGGTAATTTCAACGTCTAGAATAGGATCATCAAGTCCGGCATAGACGGCAAAATCCATCCCCACAGGGGCTTCTTCCGGTAGCTCGATAATACCTTCAGATGTTTCCGCAAGCTCTAGCTCTTGCTCCGAGCACATCATGCCATTGCTCTCAACGCCTCTCACAGCTGCAATTTTCATGGTCATACCATTGCTTGGAATGGTGAGGCCTGGAAGAGCTAGGACCCCTTTCATTCCTTGACGAGCATTTGCGCCTCCACAAACAACTTGTAGTTTTTCTTGCCCTGTATCGACCAATAAAACCTTTAAACGATCGGCATCAGGGTGAGGGGTTGCTTCAAGCACATGAACAATTTTAAACCCTTTTAGGCGCTCACCAGGATGTTGAATACTATCCACGACGAGTCCCAAAGAATTGAGACGCTCAACGATTACCTCTAAGGAAGCTTCTGTTAAAAAATGTTCTTTAAGCCAAGAAAGAGTAAATTTCATTCGGATGTTCCTTCCATCAAAGCTTCAAAAGGAGAGAAGCCATAGTGTCTAAGCCATCTAAGATCGGCTTCATAAAAAGAGCGTAAATCAGGAATGCCGTATTTCAGCATCGCAACTCTTTCAATTCCCATGCCAAAGGCAAAGCCTTGATATTTTGTTGAATCAATTCCGCAATTCTCGAGAACCTTCGGGTGAATCATTCCACATCCTAAGATTTCAAGCCAATCTTGTCCGGGACCCACGATTAATTGACCATCTTTACGATAACAAGCAATGTCAATTTCGGCAGAGGGTTCTGTGAAAGGAAAATAGCCGGGGCGAAACCGTAACGGTAAATGAGGTTGATTAAACATCTCTTCACAAAAAGTTTGAAGGCATGCTTTTAAATGCCCCATATGGACGCCTTCAGCTACATATAATCCCTCAATTTGATGGAAAGTTGGGGTATGGGTGGCATCATAATCACTGCGATACACACGTCCTGGGGCAATAATACGAAGAGGTCCTTTTTTCTTTAACATGGACCGAATTTGGACAGGAGACGTATGCGTTCTTAAGACTTTTCTTTCTGTCCCTTCTGCAGTCGCGGGGAGATAAAACGTGTCATGATCTTGACGTGCAGGATGTTCAAGCGGGATATTGAGAGCCGTGAAATTATAAAAATCTTCTTCAATATCGGGGCCTTCGGCAACAGAAAATCCCATGTTCTTAAAGATGGCAATCATTTCATACATGACTTGAGAGATAGGATGAATCGTGCCAAGCGTTTGAGGACGAATAGGTAGCGTCACATCAATCTTTTCTTTTTCAAGGCGTGATTGAAGCTGAGCCGCTTCCAAAATTTCTTTTTTAGCTTCTAGGCTCATTGTAATCTGATCACGCAATGTATTCAATTGAGCCCCACGTTCTTTACGTTCTTCAGGATTTAAAGATCCTAAAGTTTTCATAAGATTTGAGATTTCTCCCTGCTTTCCGAGAGCTTGGACTCGAAGAGACTCTAACTCTTGCAACGCAGAGGCATCATTTATTTGCGTGAGAAAACGCTCAGCAATGGAGTGAAGTTCATTCATTTCCTTATCCTGTTAATCATTTAAAAGTGGTGCGATTATGCCATAGATTTTTAAAATGTCAGCAAATGAGTGACAAAAACCATACCCAACTTTTTTTATTTATTTTTCTACCATCTTGTTTTGTAAGGCGCGCTCAATAACCCTACTCTTATAATATACCACAGGAGCCTCATTTTTGGAAGAAAAAAATGAAAAATGTTCAATAAATATTTTATTTAAAATCAATTAGATATTGTAAAAAATAGAAGTTAGATAGAGTGATAAGCTTAAATAAACGAAAACGTTAAATTTTGACTCCTTTTGAGCGAAGGTAGGCCTCTATTTCTTGCTTTTCTTGAAGGTTTTCAAGAATAATAGCTTGATAGAGAGAGTAGCTAGCCATTTTTGGCGGGCGACCATAAAGCATTGTCCACTCATTCTTAAAAGCCATAATAAGCGCATGATGTTCTGGCGTCATTTTTTCTTTTAAATGATGCATAATTTTTTGATTTTCTTGCAAAGTTAAAGGATCGAGTCCCCAGATATCAATTTTCCAAAAATCTTGGATATTCTCATCAAAAGCGTTAAGGCTTAAACATAATCCTGATGTCATGGGAGGGCGAGGATAATTAAGAAAATCAATAAATTTTAATTTCTGAAGGCCTTTTTCTTTGATTAAAGAAGCAGAAATAATGCTGAGAATTTCTTTTGGATCTTGTTCTACTTGAAGGCCTAGTTGCAGATCAAGATCGCGCCATGTCATGGTCTTTAGAAAATAGCTTCCTGTGAAATAAAGAGGCCCGTGAGCCCGAATAATTCCAAAATAAGGAGCTGTCTGAATAAACTTATCAGCATTTTGTTGAAGATCATTCATGATAAATAAGTTACTCAGTTTTTATGATTTTATAGATAGCCTTCATTCTACGCTTAATTTTGTAACGTACAATGCTTAAGACAAAAATTAGAGAAGTGATTTCAATTGGTACGTTGTTGATAAGATTAGTAATAATTATTTTCTTAGGATACTTAATAAAAGGATGGAAAGACAAAGTGAGATGCATTAGAGCATATCAAAGATCTTAATAAAAATTAGACAATTGGATAAATTAAGAATATACTTATAGGGTGAGCCAGAAAAGTTTCTCTATATTCCCTCCCCTTTGACTTGCTGGTTCATCTTCTTTTCAAGAAATATTCCAGCTCGCTTCAATAAGTATATCGAGAATGTGAGATTAGGTGATTAAAAACACGAGAAATGAATCTAACTTCAATCCCCTCTCTTATTACTTATTAAAATAGCAGGAGAGGGGAGAGACGTTGTTTTTATAAGCTTAGGCTGCTTGAAGCGCTTTGTTTGCTTGATTAACAATTGCTTCAAATGCTTGTGGTTCACGAGCAGCAAGATCAGCAAGTACTTTACGATCAACTTCGATGCCAGCTTTATGGACACCGTTCATGAACTGTGAATAGGTAAGACCAAATTCACGTGCTGCGGCATTAATACGTTGGATCCATAAGGCGCGGAAATTGCGCTTACGTGTACGGCGATCGCGATAAGCATATTGAAGGCTTTTTTCAACAGCTTGAACGGCTGTACGATAACAATTTTTGCGACGACCAAAATAGCCAGAAGCCATTTTGATAATTTTTTTATGACGAGCGTGGGTTGTAGTCCCTCTTTTTACACGGGCCATGGTAGTATCTCCTCTTAAAGTCCGTAAGGAATAAAGTTACGTTTAATGATTCTAGCATCTTGGTCACACATGACGGTTGTTCCGCGTGCATTACGAATCATCTTCTGAGTACGCTTGATCATTCCATGGCGTTTTCCGGCTTGGGCCATAACAACTTTGCCTGTACCAGTCAATTTGAAGCGTTTTTTTACGCTACTTTTGGTTTTAAGTTTGGGCATTTTTCATTCCTATTTAAAGTGAATATTTAATAAAACTTGAGTGGATAGGCATGCCCTAAAGTTCTAATAACCTTACGCCAGGCCACTCATAAGACATCTTATAACAATCTTTATTGCCTTAATCAATACTTGAGTTTTTAGCTTTTCTGATCTTGTTTATTTTGATGCTGGAAAAATTTTGAGAACAATCATTCCTTATAAATAAAGAGTGTTTTGTAAAAAATGCAATGCTTGTATGTTAATTCCGCACTTGAAGATTTTTGATTGTTGTCTATATGTAAAATGTAAACAGTCGCCAATATGGAGTTAAATATGAGTCACCCTAACGCTCTTAAATTATACGCAGTTCTTAGATTAGGTTCCCTTCTTCTTATGGGAACAGCCTATGCCGGTGGGCATGGAGATAGTGAAATTCTTGGGGAAGAAAACCGAGAAGTCATGCCTCTTCAAGTTGGAAGGCACTATGATGCTGCATATCAATCAAGTTTTGTGGAAGGTGAGACAAGTGAGCCTATTGTGCATGCTTCTAAAAAACAAGTTGAGGCATATAAACGGCATGAAGCCCAATATGAAGAAGCACTTGTAAAGTCTCTTAAAGCCCATGATAAGCTTGAAAAAGCAAAGAAAAAAGGTAAAGACACATCAAAATTAACGAAAAAAGTTCAAAAGCGGGATCAACGTGTCCACGAGATTGAAGAAAAGCTAGAAGAAGATATTAAGGTTGGTGTTCAACAAGCGCTTTTAGAAAAAGAAGTTGAAAAATTAGACAAGAAAAGTTTTCTTCAACAAACTAAAGAAAAGGTGATTAAGGCTTTTTCTTCTAAGAAGAAAGCCAAAACTTCAGAATCGATTATCAAACCCGATTCTCAAGAGGAAAGCGACAATATTTTAGCGCTTCATGGAGGTGGATTTCGAGGAATTCTTGAGCTCATGCAATTGAAGGCACTCGAGGAAGAGACAGGCTTGAAAACTTTTGAGCTTTTCAAAGGAGGTATTTATGGCACGTCGACAGGAGGGCTTGCAGCTCTTATGTTAGCGCGCGGCATGTCTGCGGGTGAGGTTCTTGATGTTTATCTTAATAATGGAAATAGAATTTTCTCATGGAGTTATTCGGATTATTTCACGAATCCATTAGGACTTTTTCGTTCTGCCTATGATGCAACACAACTTGAAGCAGTTATTGAGGAACAAGTTGGAGATGCAATGCTTGCAGATGTAAAAGTGCCAGTTGGTGTAGTTGTGCAAAATGTAGATACAGAGGAAGGCATTTTGCTTTCTAGTGCTTCACATCCTGAAGTTTCAATGTTGGATGCTGGCCGTGGAACAAGTGCTGCAACAACCTACTTTGATGCTAAAGAGATTAAAACTAAGAATGGAACTTTTATTGCGCGAGATGGTGGGTTTTCCGCTAATGATCCAAGTGAACTTGCGTTGAGAGAGTATCGTAGGCTTAATCCTGGTAAAAAGCCAAGCATTCTTACCCTGGGAACAGGAGAAGTATCTGTGTATAAGCCTCACACGATGGCTGGGTTGTGGGCTTTTATTCACCCAGGTACAGATATGGAAATGATGTTCCATTATCAAATGACTCAAACTCGTAAGGCAATGAAGGATCATAAGGAGATAGGTGACATTGATGAGTATGATTACTTCAATATACAGTTGCCTACTAAAATTGACCTTGCAGATATAAGTTCAAAATCAGTTGCATTAATGCAACAATTAGCAACAACATTTATCCAAACAAATGAAGGGTTTAGGGCTTATATTGAAAGACGAAAACAAGAAGTCCAAAAAGGTCAAATGTTAAGACTTCCTCAAGAACGCGAACAAGTAAGTATTGTTAATGAACCAGCTCAGACAAACAACATAATAGACATAGCCGCTTAAGGAAAAGGCCCCTTTATGTAAAATCAAAGGGGCCATCTTATTTTCTCAAAAAAATAAGTTTAAAATGAATATAAAAATCTAACATGAGTTGAATTTTGATTCTTCATTTATTTGTTAACTATTTGTTAATTCTTGCTTTTCATCCTTATGTGTATTTGATGAATCTTATGTATGCATTATAGGCAATTGCGTACTTTCTTAAAATTTCTTATCAATAAGATCGTGAATTGAACCCTAACTTTAGGAGGTAGATCATGAAAGCACGACAAAACCCAAAGTGCGCACAAAAGAAATCCAAGTTAAAAATTTATGCAGCCACTCGATTAGCTTCTCTTTTATTAATGGGAGGCGCTTATGGCGTTCACGGAAATGGGGGGTCTCTCACTGAAGAAAATCGTGACGTTATGCCATCAGCCAGCAGGATGCATAGTATTGCTTGCGAATCAAGTTTTGTGGAAGGCGAGACAAGTGAGCCTGCTGTAAGTGCGTCACAAGTCACCGAATATAAGAAGGATGAAGTAGAATATGCGAAAGCTGTCAAAGATGCGTGGCAAGTTAATAAGAAACTTGAAAGAGCAGAGGCTGGCGCAGGATCTGAATTAGAACAACAAGCTCAAAACCTTGCTCAAAGTATTCATCATTATGAAGATAGATTAGAAGAAGCCATAGATGGTGGGGTACAGCGGGCTGTCCTTGAAGAGGGAATAAGCACTTCTTTTTCTAAGAAGCCAAACATCATAAAAAAGTTCATAACAGGTGCAGGTTCTAGAGAAGAAGAAAATATTCTTTGTCTTGATGGGGGGGGAATGCGTGGAGTTGGGACTCTTACAATGCTTGCAGCTCTTGAAATGAAGACAGGGCTAAGAACTCATCAATTATTTGATCGTATTTATGGAACATCAACAGGTGGATTAGCCGCAATCTTGTTAGCGCGTGGTCTTTCTGCAAATGAAGTTCTCGACCTCTACGTGAAAGAAGGTAAAGTTATTTTTGGGCGTAGTACCTGGGATATAATTTCAAATCCCGGTGGTTTCTTAGGAGCTACTTATCGGCCTGAAGGGCTTGAGAGTGTTATTAAAAAGTATGTTGGAGAGGCGGCACTGTCTGAAGTTAAAGTGCCTGTTACTGTAACTTCTGTTGATAGTAAAACAGGAGCACTGAAATTATTGAGCAGTGAAGATGGAGATACAAAAGATGTATCAATGCTTGAGGCAGGACGTGCAACAAGTGCGGCTCCCACTTATTTCCCTGGAATAGAGGTCACAACAAAGAAAGGATCGTACACAGCTATTGATGGAGGCGTTGGCTATAATAACCCTGCAACTATCGCCTTTGAACATGCGCGGGATCGTTATAAAGAGCAAGGGAGAAAAGTTAGAATAAACATGCTTTCCCTTGGGACGGGTACCGAATCATTCCTTCAGCTGAATAAAAATGCAGGAAAGTTAGGTTTTGGAAATCCTGGGAACATTCCTGGATTTTTTATGGGAATTACCGGGCAAGGTGTGGAAGATACAATGGCAAGGTTACATAAAAAAGGAAAACTTCAACATTATGCGCGGATACAATTTGGGCTCGAACAAAAAGTTGATCTTGCAGACTATAGTGAGTTAACACTGAAAAAATTACAAGAAGTTGCTTGGGCAACTGCTCATGGTGAAGAAATGTCAGCCTTTGCAAAATTATTAAATAAACAAAAAAGAGATATTAAACGCTAAGATAGTTCTTTTGTGAGTTAGTAAAAATGCCCTAGAAATTTCTTAGGGCATTTTTTTATGTAAATTTTCTTTACCTCTCATCATTTCTCGATTAAATTGCCGGTGAGTGCTTACTTAATAGATTAAAAATTGAAAGCATCTCATGCGCCCTTAGCTCAGTTGGATAGAGCGTCGGCCTTCTAAGCCGCAGGTCGCAGGTTCGAATCCTGCAGGGCGCACCATTTTTCTTATGCAATAATATCAGGAAGTAATTGACTTTTAAGTCTTAGGATTTGATCTTTTAAGAGTAATTTACGTTTTTTGAGCCGTTGTACTGCAACTTGATTGACGATGCGCTCTTCCATCATCTTTTCAATCATATGATCAAGTTCACGATGTTCCTCGCTAACTTTTTCAAGCTGCATTTTAACAATTTCCATTGATTCCATTGGCTTTAGTACTCGCGATTAATTAATTTTTTGACCATTGTACTATCACATTTATAAAAATTTTTTAAGTCATCTTGCGCATGTTATACCAAATGAGATAGGTTCTGAATAGTCTGTTCAATAGAAATAATTGGAAAACAATGACAAAAAAAATTGGAATTTTAACGAGTGGTGGCGATTGTGCCGGATTAAATGCTGTTTTAAGAGCGGTAACTGTGCGGGCAATCGATGGGTATGGCTGGCAAGTTTTTGGTATTAACCATGGAACGATAGGCCTTTTAAATCGTCCTGTGGGATATCGACCTTTGACAATAGAGACATTTGAAGAAGGCGTGTTCCATCGAGGTGGAACAATTTTGGGTACCACAACTAAAGGAGACCCTTTTGCATTTCCTATGCCGGATGGATCTTTCAAAGATCGTTCGATGGAAATTGTTGAAGGTTGTCGTATGCTTGGATTGGATGCTCTTATTGGTATTGGTGGTGATGGAAGTTTAAAGATTATTCATGAGCTTTGTCGGCGAGGTAGCATCCCCTTCGTCGCTATTCCTAAAACGATCGATAATGATTTAGAATGTACAGACCAATCAATTGGTTTTATGACTGCTGTAGATGTAGCGACAGAAGCTCTCGATCGTCTACAACCGACAGCTGCAAGCCATGATCGAGTCATGGTTTTAGAATTAATGGGACGAGACGCTGGGCATATTGCTTTAACAGCAGGTATTGCGGGGGGAGCTGACGTCATTTTGATCCCTGAAATACCTTACAAATTAGAACATGTTCAGAATAAGATAAATCAACTTTTAAAACGTGGGCGTAACTTTGCTCTTGTTGTTGTTGCTGAAGCTGTTAAAACTGAGGAAGGTCAACCTATTCAAATTAAAGATCTTTCTGGACGCGCAAGATATGGCGGAATTGGGCATTATTTGAGTGATCAAATTACGCGTCTTACAGGAGCAGAAACCCGTTTTATGGTTTTGGGTCACGTCCAAAGAGGGGGGCAGCCTGATGCTTCAGATCGTATTTTGGCGTCAGCTTTCGGTGTAAAAGCAGTTGATTTAATTGCTGAACAGAAGTTTGATCGAATGGTTGCTTGGCAAAATAGAACAGTTATTGATGTGCCTATTCTTGAAGCTATTGCGCGAAATAGAGCTGTTGATCCTGAAAGTGTGCTTGTACAAACCGCGAGAGGTTTAGGCATTTGTCTTGGGGATGAAAGTTAATTGAGTTATACTCAAAAACTATTACTTATGAGATTATAAAAGAAAGATTATCACCTAACTAATAAAAGTGATTATCCTTAAAGAAAGGAAGAAAAATGGTTGTTCCATTAATGCCAAAGGCAACGGCACTTTGGCTTGTTGAAAATACGACATTAACGTTTGAGCAAATAGCAGCATTTTGTGAATTACATCTTCTTGAGGTGCAGGCCCTTGCTGATGGTGAAATTGGTATTGGTTTGGTGCCTTTTGACCCTCTCGCTAATAATCAATTAACAGCTCAAGAAATTAAGCGATGTGAAGAAGATTCATCTAAGCATTTAATTCTTAAAGAGCATGACTCTATTTTAGATAAGAATCTGAAAAAAGGACGCTATACACCGGTTTCTTTGCGTAAAGATCGACCTGATGGTATTGCATGGATCTTAAAACACTATCCGCAAATGAATGATACTTTATTATGCAGACTTTTAGGGACAACAAAAGCAACTATTGATGCAATTCGGAATAAAACCCATAAAAAAGCATTAAATATTAAGCCACGACACCCTGTAACGTTAGGGTTGTGCACCCAAAGAGATCTTGATCAAACTGTTGAAGAGGTTTTGAAAATGCACCCAGAAGGGATCTAGCTTAGAAATCTTTTTTAAAGTTGAATTTTTTGCATTATAGATCATGTTGTTATTTGTAAGGGAAAATTTATTTTTTCCTAAGAATATCTCAACTATCTAAAGTAATCGCTCTTGCTATTTCGGCGAAGTCTAATAATTATGTAAATAATGCTAAGGGATTTTAAGAGAAAAAGCGGCCCTGCTTCTTGAACAGGCTTAGTGTGTTCACCAATAAGCTTTTAAAGGAGATGTCTCTAAGGCCATTTTAGACTTAGTTACAAGAGGCTCTCATTTTATATTTTATTGTACAGGAAGATGTTCTTAAATTTTCCTTCACAAACCTATTCATTCTTAATGCTATTTATCAACATCAGATTATTTAAAAAATTATGCGATGATGAGAGACTATATTTGGCTTCAAGAAACAATATTCTCTGAGGGAATCTTTAATAGGGACAATAATTTTAATAAAACTGCTTCTTCAAATTAACAGTAAAATGATTCGAAGAGATAGAGTTAGATAGTTTTTAAAAAAATAGCTGAGATTTTTATATTTACTGCCTTAAAGAGCAAGGAGAAATAAATCCTGTGCAATATTACACTAAAATATTAGCTGCATAAAATAGGATATTTGATCAGAAGTTTCTTTAGATAAAGCCCTTTGTAACATAACAACACTTAATCTTAATAAGCATTCAATGCAGCCAAATGAAGTGAAAATCACTTACGCGAAAATTTATAATTGAAATCATCTAAAAAAAATTAAAAACATTAGTAGGGCTCTACATTAAGTAAAGTTTTATTTTTACAATGGTTGAATCTTTCAATACTTGAAAACAAAATGACGTATGTTTACGAAAAGAAGTTGACTTTTTGAAATAGAATAATTATTTTTCATCCATTGATGGTTATATGGACTAAGAAAAACTAAGATAAAGAGTTTAGTTTACTAGGGCATTATAAACCAATGGAGGATGTATTCCTTATCAGTGTAGAATAAAAATTTAAGTATGTACTTAATATTTGTATAAGTACTTTTTGTATATGCTTTGAGATTAAATACATGTGAAAATGAAGCATCCACCATTTAGAATTTGTGGATAATAGGGCGTTATTGAGGCCTTCTGTAAAAAAGCCCCTTATAAAATAAAAAAAATCATAAGAACTAATTAATATTGAAAAAGGAGGCAAACGTCTAGAGTAACATGGGGTTAACATATGATTTCGGATAAGATAAGTAATTTGCAAGATACATTTTTAAATCACCTTCGTAAGAACAAAAATCCTGTAACTTTGTTTCTTGTAAATGGTGTAAAGTTACAAGGTATTATCACATGGTTTGATAATTTCTCTGTATTATTAAGAAGAGATGCGCATTCACAGCTTGTTTATAAGCATGCCATATCAACGATAATGCCTACAAATCCAGTGCAATTATTTGATGCTGAGAATGTAGATAACGAAAGTTAATGTTTGGTTTTTTCTGTGGCAATTAAGGAATTTTCTGAGCTTATAAAAAAATCGCAAAGAACAATTCTATTATATCCTAATTTTAAGAGCAATATTAGTTCTAATAGAGATCCTAATCTTAGATTGGTAGAAGCTAAAGGGCTTGCTAAAGCGATTGACTTAGAGATTGTTTACGCTGAAATCATAAATGTGCGAACACCAAAACCTTCTACTTTACTTGGAGAAGGCGTGGTTAGCACATTTACAGAAATCATTTCATTGCATCAAGCTGAGCTTGTAATTATTGATTCAAGCTTAACGCCTATTCAACAGCGTAACCTTGAAAAAGCCTGGAAAACAAAAGTTATTGATCGTACGGGCCTCATTCTAGAAATATTTGGAAAAAGAGCGCAAACAGCTGAAGGGCGTTTGCAGGTTGAACTGGCTGCTCTTATGTATCAAAAAAGTCGCCTTGTACGGAATTGGACTCACTTAGAGAGACAACGTGGAGGATTAGGCTTTATTGGAGGGCCAGGGGAAACTCAGCTAGAAGTAGATCGGCGCCTTATTAGTGAGCGGATTGCAAAGATTAAAAAAGAACTGACGCAAGTTGTTCGCACGCGCCAATTGCATCGTAAAGCAAGGAAACGTATTCCATATCCTATTGTTGCACTTGTAGGTTATACCAATGCAGGCAAATCAACATTGTTCAATTCTTTAGCAAATGCAGATGTTTTTGCTGAAGATTTATTGTTTGCTACTTTAGATCCAACAATGAGACAGGTAAGTTTACCTTCTGGCCGAGAAATTATTCTCTCTGATACTGTTGGCTTTATTTCTGAACTTCCAACGCAATTAATAGCTGCTTTCCGAGCAACTTTAGAAGAAGTTCTCGAAGCCGATGTGATTATACATGTGAGAGATATCACACATCCTGAAACTGAACATCAGAAAGAAGACGTACTGGCTATTTTGAAACAACTTGAAATAGAGGTTGATTATAACCCTAACTTAATAGAAGTTTTGAATAAAAGTGATCTTTTATCATCAGAAAATTTTTTGAATACTCAAGAGCAAGATAAATCTCACAAAGTATTACTATCTGCTTTAACGGGAGATGGAATCAATAATCTTCTTAAAGTCATTGAGACTAAGCTAGCATCTTCTTTGAAAGTTTTTACTTTTGATATTGAAAGCTCCAATGGGGCAGCTCTTGCATGGCTGTATCAGCATGGGGAAATTTTAGAGAGGTTGGATCAAGAGGAAAAAATATATCTTAAAGTTAGGCTTTCTCCCGCTAATTGGTCAAAGTACGAAAAAGAGTACTTTAAAGATAAAAAATCCGCTAATTTCCAAGAGATTTCACTCATAAATGAATATGAATAAAGAAATTTCCTAATTATATTTTCTATTAAATCTTATATTATTTAGAGACTAAAAAAGGAAGAGGGCAACGGTCACATAGTGCCCTCCAAAAATTAAAAAAAGAAGACTAAGAAGAAGTGTGACTAAACCATTTAGATATTAGCTCATTAAGTTTCCCGTTTGTTTTTAACTTCTTTAATGCCTCATTAAATTTTTCTGCCCATGGTGAGTTTTTAGGGAATGCTATTGCATAGTTCTCTTGAAATTCTTCAATAATGTTTGTTTGCAGATCTTTATTATTTTCAACATATGCTCTGGCAGGAGCAATATCTATAACAGCAGCATCAATTCTGCCAGCTTTAACTTCTTGAATGAGTTCTCCAAGTTTATTAAGGGGGATAAGTTGAACATTTTTTATTTTCCCAGCGATTTTTTTCATCATTTGTTCATAGGAAGAACCTAATTGAACCCCAATTTTTGTGCCTTCAAAATCTTTTTGTGTTGAAAAAGAACGATTTTTTAGACTAACAGAAGCTGGTTGAGCTGTGTAATAATCTTCTGAAAAACAGACACTTTTCTTTCGTTCTTCCGTAACAGAAAAAGTTGCCATAGCAAAATCTGCACGGCCTGAGAACAACGCAGGAATAATAGAAGCGAAATCCATATCCTGAATTTCAAGCTCAATATTCAGAACATCTGCAAGTGCATGGGCTAGTTCAATATCGAAACCTGTGATTTGCTTTGTTGTTGTTTGATGAAATTCAAAAGGGGGATTATCAGCTGAAGTTGCCAATTTCAAGATCTCTTTTTTGGAGGTAGAAGAATGTGTTTTGTCTTCGCACCCTGTTAAATAAAAAAGTGAGATACTGAGAGCTAATAAGTTTGAGAAAAGAAAGTATTTGATTTTCATAGTATTTTGCTCATTAAATTTAATTGTTTAGCATCCTCTTATATGCTCATTTCCAGTTATCGAAAAGAAGAAAATTTTTGATGTTATCTTAGATAATAAGTCAATGATATTAAAATTTAACAAGAGGCTTTTATTGTAGTTTTTATATGGTTTGTTTTTAACAAAAAGAAAAATTCTTACTTCAGGAGGCATTGCCTTAATAATGACCTTAGCTGCGCGTTTTTCTTATATATGATCTAGGTAATTTTTACTCAATTATTTTACTCACGTATATTTTTCTTATAGAACAGGGCAGGTTACGACGATAAATCTAATAGGGCGTCATTTAATAATGAGCATTATGAAGATAAGAAAATACTCATTTTCTTATCTAAAAATAGTTTAATAAATGGAGGAAGTCATGCAATTATATTTTAGATCTTTTATTGTTTTGTCATGTTTAAGTACTTTATCTGCTGCTTATGCGTGGGATTATGCTCATTATCTAGCAGAGCAAGAAGGAAAACAAATTAAGAAACATGGAAGTAGCGGGGCTTATCTACGCAAAGATCAAGCGGTTGAGTTGGCTGATAATTATAAAAAAAGCAAAAAATTGACAAAGATCGGTCAGCAGAATCGTAGAAATAAACATTTCAACGGAAGAGGATATGGAAAATAAAAATTCTTATTTTTTTGATAGAATACTATAAATAAAATATAAAAAATAAAAACAAACTAAACACCTTTGATGATAAATCGGAGGTGTTTTTTTTAAATCATACATTTTTCCAAGAATCTTATTTCTAAGATTAACTCAGGATTAAGTTAACCATAGATCATCAGAACAATAATTGAATATCCATAAAAATAGTCTATCTTTAATGTGCATTTTTTTATATCTAATTGATTTATTTAAAAAAAAGAAGACTTGTTTAAAAGCCTTGTAATTTTTCGTCATATTATAATATTTTGTGTTTCTGTGAATTTATGTAATCACCGTAGTAGTTGTGCGGTTTTTAAGAATGGAAAAAAATATTTAAAATGTCAGATTGTTCTCTTTTGACACTTATTTTAGCGGCCGGTAAAGGAACAAGGATGCGTTCTTCTTTACCAAAAGTCCTCCATCCCATTGGAGGTCGGCCTATGATCCATTATATTTTAGAGACCGCTTCAGCACTTCAACCTGAAAAAGTCGCCTTGGTTGTGAGTGACTCTCAAGAATCTGTTGTTCATTCTGCCCAAGAAATGGTTCCTGAACTTATTCCCGTGATACAAGAACAACAATTAGGGACCGCCCATGCTGTTTTATCGGCACGTTCTTTTATTAAGAATTTTAAAGGCATTATCCTTATCTTATTTGGCGATACGCCTCTTGTACGTCACGAAACTCTCTTAGAAGTTCTAGATCGTTTTAAGAATCCATCTCGACCTGCTGCTGTTATTTTAGGGATGCAGCTGGATGATCCCAAAATGTATGGGCGTATTGTAACTTCTCATAATAATCAAGTCGAAGCGATTATTGAACATAGAGAAGCTAACGAAGAGATAAAGAAAATAAAACTTTGTAATGCTGGAGTCATGGCTCTTGATGGAAATTACGCCGTTCAACTCCTTGAAAAAATTACACCTCAAATATCAAATCAAGAGCGATATCTTACAGATATTGTTGCTATAGCGCGAAGTGAAGCCCTAAAAGTTGAAGTAGTTATAGCTCAAGATCCGAGTGAGTTTGAAGGAATTAATACACGCAAAGATCTTGCGGAAATTGAGGCTAAGATCCAAAATCGTTGGAGAGCGGGTGCGTTGGAAAAAGGGGTTACAATGATTGCTCCTGAAACAGTTTTCCTGAGTTATGATACCCAAATTTCTTCGGATGTAACAATCCATCCGTATGTCAATGTGGGACCTAAAACTATTATTGAGGAAAATGTGACGATTCGTTCGTTTACAGATATTGAGGGATCTCATATTAAAAAAGGGGTGACTATTGGTCCTTTTGCTCGTCTTCGACCGACAACAATCCTTGAAGAAGGCGTTAAAATTGGAAATTTTGTTGAAGTAAAAAATTCAACATTGGGCATAAAAGCAAAAGCTAATCATCTTACTTATATTGGTGATGCTATCATTGGTGAAAAAACAAATATTGGGGCAGGGACAATTACTTGTAATTATGATGGTTTTAGTAAATGGAAAACGCATATAGGTAATTATGTTTCAATTGGTGCTAATTCTTCTTTAGTGGCCCCTTTAAAAATTGGTGATCATGCTTATATTGGAGCTGGGAGCACGATTACAAAAGATGTTGCCTCTGAGAGTCTCGCGGTTGCTCGTGCTCAGGTAAAAGAAATTGAAAAAGGAGCTCTTGCTCTACAAAAGAGAAAATCAACTCAAACACATAAAAAGGATGTGACATAAATGTGCGGAATTGTTGGTGTTATTAGTTCAACAGAGAAAAATGTTGTTTCTGACTTGGTAGAAGGGCTACGTCGGCTTGAATATCGGGGGTATGATTCTTCAGGAGTTGCTGTAATTGCAGATGGCGAGCTACAAAGGCGTCGTCGTGCGGGGAAATTAGTTAATCTAGAGGCCAATCTGAAAGAAGATCCTATAATCGGAAAGTGTGGCATTGCGCATACAAGGTGGGCGACACACGGTGTGCCAAATGATCAAAATGCTCACCCTCATCTAACCGAGAAAGTGGCTATCGTTCATAACGGTATTATCGAAAATTATCACCTCCTAAAAGAACAGCTTCTTGAAAAAGGAATTCATTTCAGTAGTGATACAGATACTGAGGTGATTCTTCATCTCGTTGAAGAATACTTAAACCAAGGTTTAAGTCCATTTAATGCAGTAAAAGAGACTCTTAGTGTTGTACGAGGTGCTTTTGCAATTGCTCTTTTGTTTCGAGATCATCCGGATTTATTAATTGCTGCACGTTTTGGCCCTCCTTTAGCAATTGGGTATGGGAAGGGAGAAATGTATGTTGGTTCTGATGCTGTTGCCCTTTCACATTTAACCCAACAAGTGACTTTTTTAGAAGATGGTGATATTGCTGTTTTAGAAGCTTCAACTGCCAACATTTATAATTTTAAAGGTGAATCTGTTAAAAGAAGCATCCAACAAAGTAAATTAGCTAATTCCTCTATTGATAAATCTGGGTTTGATCACTTTATGTTAAAAGAGATTCATGAGCAGCCAGACGTTATTCGACGTACTCTTTCAGAGTATTTGAATATCTCTCATACAGGATTACATTTTCGTCCTTTACCTTTTGCTTTAGAAAATGTGTCTCGCCTTACTATTGTTGCATGTGGTACCGCATTTTATGCTGGAATGGTTGCAAAATACTGGTTTGAAACCATTGCTCGTATTCCTGTTGAATTGGATATTGCTTCTGAATTTCGTTATCGTCAGCCTCCGATGCCCAAAGATGGTGTTTCGCTTTTTATCTCTCAATCTGGTGAAACTGCAGATACTCTTGCAGCTCAAGCTTATGTTCGTTCCCAAGGACAACCTTCATTAGGGATTATCAATGTTGCAAATAGTTCTCTAGCCAGAGCTGTTGATGTGACATTTTTAACGCAAGCAGGTCCTGAAATTGGTGTGGCATCAACAAAGGCATTCACAACTCAGTTGTGTGTTCTTGCTGTTTTAGCGCTTGCCTTTGCTCAAGCGAAGAAAACAATCTCAAAAGAAGAGTTTTCCCAGTATTGTCGAGATTTATCTCAATTACCTCTCCTCATAGAGCAGGCACTCGCTCTAAAAGATGATGTGGCAGATATTGCTCGCTCTTTATTAGAATCGGATAATGTCCTTTATATTGGAAGGGGAACGAGTTATCCTTTGGCTCTAGAGGGAGCCCTTAAGCTCAAAGAAATTTCTTATATCCATGCAGAAGGTTTTGCGGCTGGAGAGCTTAAACATGGCCCCATTGCTCTTGTTGAAGAAGGGGTGCCAACTGTTGCAATTGCCCCTTTTGATCCACTTTTTGAGAAGACGGTTTCTAATATACAAGAAATTCTCTCGAGAAAAGGGCCGATTATCTTATTAAGTGATGAAAAAGGACATAGTTTATTTACGTCACAAGCAATAAAGAGAATTGTTCTGCCGACAACGAGCTCCTTTATTGCGCCCATGATTTATGCTATTCCAACACAGCTTTTGGCTTATTATACGGCTGTTTTGAAGGGAACTGACGTTGATCAACCCAGAAATTTAGCAAAATCAGTTACAGTTGAGTAGATAAATGGCAAAAACCCTTGACGACAGTGTCCTTAATGACGTATTAGAAATTTAAAGTTTATGAATTTTGAAATGGAGATTAGAGTATGGCACGTCGTTGCATTATAACAGGTAAACAAGTTTTGGCAGGTAACAATGTAAGCCATGCAAATAACAAGACACGTCGTCGTTTTCTACCAAATATGCAAAATGTATCCTTTATCAGTGATATTATTGGGCGTGTAAGGATGCGTATTTCAACGCGTGCAATTCGGACCATAGAAACTAATGGCGGCATTGATGCTTTCTTAAAAAGCACAAATGATTCAAAATTATCAAAAGAAGCTCTCTCATTAAAGCGTCGTATAGAGCGTATTCAAGTACAAAAAGCTTAAATAATGAAAGAGCAGGGATAGGCCTGCACTAATCTATGACTTTAATATCTTTAACCAGAATGGTAGACTTTTTCCAAAGTTTACCTTCTGAAGCAATGGGCTGCTTAACATTTTTAATATGTAGCTTAGCAATCCTCGGGATTTTCCGTTATTACGGGGCTTTAGGGCTCTTTATTTATAATTCTCTCGCAATTATTGCAGGAAATCTTCAAGTTCTTAAAGCCGGGGAATTCTCCTTCTTAAATTATCCCATAGCTTTAGGAACGGTTGTATTTTCCTCAAGTTTTTTAACTTCAGATATCTTAACTGAATATTATGGGAAGCAGATTGCTCAAAAATCTGTTTGGTTAAGTTTTTTAATGTCTCTCTTATTAAGTATATTGATGTTATTAACTTTGGGAGTTAAGCCAATTGCAACAATTAATGAGGATTATATAGCCTTTAATAAAGCCCATGAAGCAATGTCCGTCTTGTTCTTACCAATTCCAACAATTTTGATAGCAAGCTTAAGCGCATACTTAATTAGCCAGTATACTGATATTTATATTTTTCAATATATTAAGAATTTAACAAAAGGAAAGGCTTTATGGTTAAGATCAAGTTTGGCTTTTATTGTTTCTTCGAGTATCGATAATATAATTTTTAGTACATTAGCATGGGTGATTTTGGCTTCTCATCCCGTTGAATGGAAAACGCTTATCTATACCTATATATTAGGGACTTATACGATACGTCTACTTGTTAGTCTTGCAAATACGCTTATTATGTATTTAGTAAGGTTTATTAACCCTTTTCGGAAAAATCTTATAGATGTTTCATTATCCAAATTTTCAGTTTGAAATTCAGAAAACGTCAAAAAA
This sequence comes from Candidatus Paracaedimonas acanthamoebae, assembly GCA_017307065.1. Taxonomy (NCBI): domain Bacteria; kingdom Pseudomonadati; phylum Pseudomonadota; class Alphaproteobacteria; order Holosporales; family Caedimonadaceae; genus Candidatus Paracaedimonas; species Candidatus Paracaedimonas acanthamoebae. The sequence continues at coordinate 33,763 of JAFKGL010000014.1, read as the reverse complement.
CAATAAAGCACGCTTGGGGCGCCTGAGGACGCCTCATGGGGCTGTTGAGACCCCAGCTTTTATTTTCTGTGCAACAAAAGCTGCAATTAAAGGAGCAACTCCTCAGCAAATAGATGAAGCAGAAACTCAAATTATCCTATCTAATACCTATCACCTTATGTTGCAACCAGGCGGAGAGATCATAGAACGTCAAGGGGGATTACATCGGTTTATGGGATGGAATAAGCCAATGCTTACAGACTCTGGAGGATTCCAGATTTTTAGTTTGGGGCATGGCTCAGTCGCAAGTGAAATAAAAGGCAAGAGATTAACGAATCGTCCTAAGACTCTTTTGAAAATTACAGAAGAGGGTGCTCAGTTCAAATCCTACATCGATGGTCGTATGCATCTTTTAACACCTGAGAGATCTATCCAAGTACAGCGTCAACTAGGGGCTGATCTTATTGTAGTATTAGATGAGTGCACACCTTTTCATGTTGATAAAATCTATACACAACGCTCAATGCATTTATCTCATCGATGGGCTTTAAGAAGTCTTGCAGAATTTCAGAGAACGGATAATCAGCAGCAAGCTCTTTATGGCATTATTCAAGGCGGCGTATATAATGATTTACGCAGAGAAAGTACGCAATTTGTGAACGATCATCCCTTCTTTGGGCATGCTGTCGGGGGATCACTCGGGGCCTCAAAAGATCAAATGCACGATATTGTTGCATTAACGATGAGCCTTCTTGATCCTGCTCGCCCAGTTCATCTTTTAGGTATTGGTGGCGTAAGTGATATCTTTAATGGGGTCCGTCAAGGAATAGATACGTTTGATTGCGTTCACCCAACCCGGCTTGCCCGCCATGGCGGAGCTTTGGTTCAGCCCTCATTTTGGCTTAAAAATGAAGGGAAAGGGGGGGAGCATATTAATCTGCGTAATGCTCGCTTTAGAGAAGATTCACGCCCTATTGATGAAGCTTGCCCTTGTTCCACATGCAAAATATTTTCTCGATCATATCTTCATCATTTATTAAGAGCTCAAGAGATATTAGCGCTTCAAGCAATCACGATACATAATATTTCTTTTATGAATCGTCTTCTAAGTGCTATTCGAAGAGCTATCGCAGAGGATCGATTAGATGATGAAGAAAAAAATTGGGTGTTTGTAAAATAATTTCTGGTTAGATTAAGTGACTTTACACTGATTATTTAATATATAAATTTTGAAAAATTCAGAACCCTCTCTTTAAGAGTATAAGATATCAAGATAAAGAATTAACTGAGAAAGTTAGATCTCTCTCTTTAAAGAAGAGAATAGTAAGCAAATTGTTAAAAGTTATGAAAGATAATGATACACTAAGCTACAAATTTTTCAAAACTATATCTATGAATCACACAATTATAGATATAAAATTTTGAGTTCATTATTTTGAGAATTATTAGCTTAATTTTTTTTACAGAAGGTCTTTGCGTGTTTTGGAAATTTTGAATTGACCTCTTTTTCCCACGATATCATTTTATTAATAGTTCCATAGAAAAATTTGTAAAATGTAAAGTTGAATTTAATCAAAAAATTCTCCATTCAAAACAATCTTATTTTGCGTTCTTATAGAAAGTAGCTTGGATGAAAACAGTCCTGTAATTAGTTCTTTATTCTAGAAAACTAGGTAAGAAGGAGACTTTCATGAGGCGTTTATTAAAGACTAACATGTTTCCATCAACTGCAACTTATTCAAGTCCTTCTAAGCTAGAAGCCTCAGACCATAAGCTATGGAGTGATGAATTTCTTGAATTGGGAAACGGGAGTTTGTTTTATGTCTACAAACAAGATCCTAGTGTTTATGATACGACGACAATGAAACCTACGACGAAGCAGCCCCTTATTAAACAAATTTATCTTAATCGAAAAATAGGAGTGGGGCCTAAAGACCTTGAAATGAGAATTATCAGGAATAGGGTTTCTCCTAATTCTGATGGGGATTTTACGCATCTAGAAGAAGGAACGCTAGAGTTTGATTCAGCCCATACCTATGCTGTTGTAAGGCAAGTCTATGATATGTGGCGAGGGACGATTGATTCCATTATGCAAGAGCAAGAAGCAGGTAGCGGCTTTGGTTTGACTCACCGAGTGGCTGTACATTTTAATACAGATGTTACTGTACATAATAGTGATACTCCTCGAGTAAAAGCTGAGCCTGTGGTAAACCAATGGCTAAGCGGGCAATTGCCATCTCCAGAGAAAATTGCTTGTCAAGTCACTTATCTCAAGGCTAATAATGAGTTAGAAAATGTTTTTGTCACTCAAGCTGACCTTGGCTTAGCGCCACTGGATATGCTGTATATCTTTAACCCTGATAATCTGGAGGCGCGCTCCGAACTGGAAGATCGGGTCAGATTGTATGTTATGCAAAATCCCGAATTGGCGCCTCAACCTGATACGGTTTTGAAAATTAGCTACACTATAGCCGATACCAACCAATTCAGCTTCTTTGAAATTGCCCCTTTGATTCGTAGCTTAAGAGCTTTGTTACTGCGTTCCAGGCCATTACGTCCTACGGATATGATGCTGCCAACTGAGGCCAGCATTGAAGCTTCAGGAGTCATGCAGCTTGAAAAAAGTCGGGTAGCGTTTCTGGAAACTGATTTGAAAGCCATTAATAACGCAAAGTTACAACCTCTTTTGACCCAATTAACAAATGTGTTTCCAGCCGAAGGTCCGATTACCGAAACCATTTTGGCGAATATTGATAATTATATAGAAACCATGATAGATATCTGCAAAACATTGTCCTTATATGGCTTGCAGCAAACTGGCTTTGGTATATTTTTGGAAACCAAAGGTGGGATATACAAAAATTTGCGACAACTGTCTGAGGAGATAAAAAAGCGCTGGCAAGGTAGATTAGATGAATACAATGCCCTTATCACACACTTGCCACTCGAGGATAGAGAGCGCATATCCGTATTGTTAAAAGCCGAGCAGCTAATCTCAACTTCCTCTCTTGATCTTGCCGATAAAACCATCGCTCAGATTCAGGCTGAAGTAGAAGCTAAGAAAGCACAGTTTGATACTAAAAGGTCATTATTTGAAGGTTTTTCAAAAACAACCAAAACAAAACTCTATCAGGTGTTGAATGATTTCAATACGCTATTGATAGGACCTCTGCCTTATACTGATTTTGATTCACAACCGGTTTTGTTGACAGATATCCATAAGGCAGTCACGATTTTAGCTCAAGACATTTATACGCGTGCTCAACAGCTTGCAAATAATCTAAGTAAGCTCTTTGATGGTATAAAAAGCAAGTTAGACGAGTATGATTTACAAGCTGATAGAGACAAGCAGCTGCTTTTGTTGACCGATGCAGCTAAGGCAGTTTTTGGAGAGGAATTCTTGTTGGTTCCTTCCTTCCTATTATCGGAAAAACAAGGCAATGAATTGGCAAAAGCATACACTAGCAAGGAGAGTTTGCTAGATCATCAAAAAACCATAGTCGGGAATTCTTTTCCAATTGATGACTGGCTGTATGGTGTCGCGCGAGTCCGCGAGAAAATGCATCATTTAGAAAATTTATTATTTCTGACCGAAGCATTACAGACTAAATTACCTGACTTGCAGCCTATCCAGCTGCCGTTCGAAACTGGAGTTCCCTGGCTAGCATTGGAGTTTCCGGAAGCCGCGCTTGAGAAAATGAAGCGTGAAAATTTATTATATACTTCACTTTATGCCGGTGATTTCAATCAAATGAAAAATCAAAGTGGCTTGCTCTTAGATGAATGGACCGAAGTTATCCCCGCAAAAACTGAAACCACTGGGATCACATTTCACTTCGATAAACCCAACTCTGAACCGCCGCAAACCATACTCTTAGCGACACCACCCAAAATTAGCGGCGCTTGGCAGTGGCAAGATTTAGTGGATACTTTGCATAGCACATTGGATAGAGCACGGATCCGAGGTGTGGAACCCCAACAACTGGATAAAACAGATCTATCAGTATTTCTGCCGGCAACAATTCTGGCTACAACCTGGCGCCCGATCACCATTGCTACTGATCTGGCTATCGTTAATGACTTTATCAATAAGGTAGATAACCTATGAAAAATAAACTTACTATTAATAATATTGATGACGTGATCAATACAAACTCTCTGTTTCCAACCCTGACTCGCTACAACCGCCTGGAAAGCCGCCCACGCACAGACAATTTCCAACGGGTCATGCGTGCGGAGGTTCGCGACGCTTTGTGGATGCTCTGCAAACAGTGGCAAATGGGAGAATTTCTCGGTGATGATGCAGGAACTCCAGTTGCCGCAAAAATTCATGTTGAGGGGCAACGCATTACCAAATACCAGCCCGTTGGAGGCAGTGTTCAGAAATTTGATCATGACCACCTTTGGAAGCCACTGTAGAGCGGTGTGCCATTCCACTAACCAGTGCGGAAGTGCCAATCTCTTTAGATATACGGTTACAGCTGGGCAGGTGCTGGTTAAAGTTGCTTCCAGCAAGCGCCAGAGAAAAATTTAAGGCTTATGAACCTTATCAAATAACAAAACCAGATCCGACCAATAAAGCAGATGCAGCAATCTGCGCACATCCCGAGGCTTGGCAACAATTCCAAGCAGTAGCTGGGAGAGCTATAGATGGTATTAAGATATATCTCCATCTCAAGAAGAATCTTAGTCATTCGGCTTTTGATAGCATAACCTCACTGACTGACCCTGAAAAGAAAGAAATAGACAATCAAGGGCCGAAATTCATGGCTTGGTTCGAAAAACTTTACTTGCAACCGGAAGTAAACCAAACAGATGCCTGGCAACCTGAACGGTTAGAGTATCAATTCAACTGTGCGGTACCAAATGGAGAGGGAGGAGAAAAGGTTTTAAGCGCGGAAGAATACTATCAAAGACGTCTAGATTGGTATAGTTTTGATTGGGATAAAAGCCGATCCTCTTTGGGGACAAGCGATCAGGAAATTCTACCGAAACCAGTTGAAAAAAAATACACTACGCAAAGTTTTATTCCTACACCGGTGCGCTTTAATGGTATGCCTGACACTCGTTGGTGGGCGTTTGAAGATGGCAGACCAATTTCGGAGATATCAAGCCTGGGACCACAGAGCTGGCAAAGTTACTATTAATTGAGTTCGGTCTGGTGTACGCTAACGACTGGTTTATTTTGCCGTATACTGTGCCGAGTGGTTCAGTATTGAATATTAAAGGCTTGACGGTTACCAATACCTTTGGTGAGCGCTTTTGGATCGAACCTGCAGCAAAAGGTTTTGATGAGGATTGGCAACACTGGGCCATGTATTCTTTAAGTATCAAAGGTCAAACTAATCAGCCAGCAGATTTAACCTTGCTGATGTTGCCAACAGTTCCAAAGATCCAAGAAAGCGCTCCATTGGAAGAGGTTTCTTTAATTCGCGATGAGGTAGCGAATATGGTTTGGGGCATTGAAAACACGATTATGACCCCAAGCGGCTGGACACGTGCAGGCAATATTGCTGCCGAAGAATATCATCAGCATTTACAAATACTGCACGACAATTCAATAATAAATAGTTCAGTGCCGGTACAAATAGAATGGAAGGCTCCTTTGCGTTACGAGTTGATGACCACGGTACCAGAAAACTGGATTCCGTTTGTTCCACAGCATGTGCCGGGTGATACACGACAGACCCAGTTGCGCCGCGCTGCAATGCCAAGGTTATTGAAAAATGACTCTGACCCTAAGTATGAACGAATTAAGCCACGAACATCATTGCTACGACAAGGCTTGGATACGAAAAAACCCTTCTATATTTATGAAGAAGAGGTGCCAAGATCAGGTATACAGGTCCGTCAGACTTTTCAACGTACGCGTTGGAATAATGGAAAAGTTTTTATCTGGATGGGAGCTAGCAAAAGTATTAAACGAGGAGAAGGGCATAGTGGTTTAGCTTTTGACCAAATTGTAAACACTGGTTTGAAAGATTCTTAAAAGTCGAGTAACCATCTTTCTGGACTTGACTCATTTTAAGGACGTAGATATCCAAAAAGCATTAATTAATTGGCTTTTATCCTCAGAAGAGAAAAACCTTTTTTTCATAAACCATATGTAAACCATTTTCTCATTTTTATTTTTAAAAAGAATAAATATTAGAGAGAATAAATTAAGCGAAAACAAAGTATTAAATTGGTTTAGCCAAGGGGGAACGAACCTATGACCTCTACAATGCCATAAAAATTTTTTCCTGTTAGCGGTTGGTATTATACGTTCCTTGAAAATTTGTGCCCATTAAATTGGGTCAAATCTAAAAAAGATGGTTCTATGTAGGGTGATGACAATTTTTAGCAATTAATTTTGGAGAAAAATATAAAATCTATGAAACCCCTTGGTAGAAGTGGTGCCCGCTGCCAGACTCGAACTGGCATGCCTTGTTAGGCGGCAGATTTTAAGTCTGCTGTGTCTACCATTCCACCAAGCGGGCACACGCCACAACCTAACGTTTTCTTAAGATTGATGCAAGTGTTCTTACAAAAAATATATAAAAAATATTATTGTGAGAAATTTTAATCTTCCCCAATAAATTTTTTGTAAGCTTTTGCTGCAAATGATTGGGAACAATTTGTTTCTTTTTTGAATTTTTGGATTATCTTATCCTTTTGGTCTTTAGGTTCTAAAATTCTTTGCTCTTCAGCTAGTGCTTTCATTTTCAACAAACGTTCATCTGTGGATTTTTTCAGCGTTTTAAGTCCTTGAATAGTTAAACCTAATTGGGCGGCTAAATCTTCTTCATTTTCATCGTAAACAAATAAATTTTTTAAATTAGGTAGTAATAAAGTATCTTCAAAATATAAAACTTCAAGATATTCTAATCTATCATTGTATTTTTTATTTAATTTTTGAAATATATTTGTTAGTATTAAAAGATCGTTGTCATTAATTTCTTCTTCTAAATTCGAATTATTTTTTTTATATTCATCAGTTTTTTCATTTATTTGAGAGTGTAGACTTAATGCAAGCTGATAATCATTTTCTTCAAGAGATAATTTTATTGCTTGGTTTAGTTTTTCCTCATTAAATTCTTGCAAAGATCTTTGTATGGCTTGATTTAATTCTTGATATTCAAATTCAATATTACTGCAAAGGGCAGAATTATTGTATAATAACGCTGCTAATGGTAAGTAAATAAAGCCTAATTTCATTGTATTTTTCCTTTAATTTATTCATGGACAAAAATACGGTGAAAGATGAAGAATTGAAAATGCTCTTTAGGCAAATAAACTGTGCGCTTATTGCAACGATGAAAATTTTAAGAGAAAAACTCTTGCAAGCCCGATATGGCGCTCATTTAGAAGAGTTAGATAAGAAGGGAAAGAAGGAAGTTCATTAATAGATGTTTCGATGATGAATAAGGCATTTGGAGCTATCCATGCTTTTTCAAAAAGCTCTTTTAATGCTTTCTCTGTAAGCTCTTTGTTATAAGGAGCATCCATAAATATCAGGTCAAATTTTTTATAGGCAATTGGAAGGCGTCTAGCATCGAGGCGTGAAACCTTACAAATATCATCTACTTTCAGATGGGCGATATTTTCATAAATTATATGAATAGCCTCTCGATCAATTTCAATAAAATTTGCTGAGGATGCACCACGGGATAAAGCTTCTAATCCTAAAGCTCCAGAGCCTGCAAAAATATCTAAAACCTCTAACTCAGTGTATGTGCTGACATAATTATTCAAAATATTAAAAATTGTTTCTCGTGCACGATCAGAGGTTGGACGTGTTTTTAACGTATTGGGGACTTTAAGATTATAGCCTTTGTAGGAACCAGCGATTACACGCATAAGTTTGTATCTCTATGCAATTAATTAAAAACTTCATTTAGGATAATATTTAAAACCTATTAGCATTTTCATGAATCTTAATAAAGAAAATATTATACTTTAAAACTTAATAGATGTTCGTTTATGGTAGCCAATAATTAATCAAGAAAGAGGGTTTTAAGTGGCTGAGTTAAAAGGGAAAGTAGCGCTTATTACAGGGGCGACTAGAGGTTTAGGAGCTGAAATTGCAAAACGTTATGCTCAAGAAGGGGTAAACCTTATTCTGTTATCTCGTAATATAGCACAACTTGAAGCTTTAGATGATAGTTTAGCCTCGTCTGGAGTGAATATAACTCTTGTACCTTATGATCTTAAAGATTATGCAAGTCTTGAGAATTTAGCTCGAGCTATAGGAGATCGCTATGGGCGTCTGGATATATTAGTTGGCAACGCAGCTATATTAGGGATACTTGGGCCTATTCAGCAGGTTCCATCTTCTACGTGGCAAGAAGTCATTGATATTAATCTAACAGCAAATTTATATTTGCTTAAATTCTTTGATCCACTTTTACGTAACTCTTCTGGAGGACGAGCAATTTTTGTAACTTCAGAAGTGGCTCATGATATTTCACCTTATTGGTCGGCTTATTCGGTCAGTAAAGCAGCCCTTGAAAATATGATAATGCTTTATGCTCATGAAAATTTAAATTCGTCACTGAAAGTGAATTTAGTTGATCCTGGGAAAATTCGGACTTCCATGCACGCAGAAGCATGCCCTGGAATAGATCCTTTATCCATCCCAAGCCCAGAAGAATTCATGGACGTTTTTATCTATCTAGCAAGTGAAAAATGTCAATTAACTGGAAAAATCTTTAAAGCGCAAGAATTCAAAAATGAAAATTGAACTTAAAAAATAGTTCTTCATGTAGATTAATTATTTACCTCTTGAATCGTAAGGATTTTTACCTTTTCTCAAGAATAATCTAAGAGGTACCCCGGGTAAATTAAAGCAATCTCGCAAAGACGTTTCTAAATAACGCATATAAGAAGCGGGAAGATCCACGGGCTTACTCGCAAATAAAACAAATGTTGGGGGGCGAGTTTTAATTTGGGTGGCATATTTTATGCGGATAGGTGTTTGTCCTGAAAGAGGTGGAGCATGACGTGCTAAAGCACCTTCTAACCATCGATTCAGTTGTGATGTGGAAATACGAGTGTTCCATAATTGATATACTTCTAATACATGAGCCATCAATTCATCGAGATTTTTTTTCTTTAATGCCGAAGTAGGCTGTAAGCGAAGCCCTCTTGCTTGAGAGAGAAGGGAGCTTAAAGAACGCCTAATTTCAGGTAATGTTTGTTGGTCAGCTTCATCCCACTTATTCAAGGCAATAATGAGGGCGCGGCCTTCTTCTAGGACATGAGAAGCAATTGTGAGATCTTGTTTATTTAAAGGATCATTTGCATCCATCACAAGGACAACAACTTGAGCATACTTAATAGCTTCTAAACTATCTTGGACTGAAAGGCGCTCAAGATGCTCATCGATACGTGATTTACGCCTCATTCCAGCAGTATCAATCAGCTGGATAGAGCGGCCTTTATAAGACCAATCAATAGCTATAGCATCTCGTGTAATGCCTGGTTGATCGCCTGTTAGTAATCGTTCTTCACCCAAGAGTGCATTCATGAGAGTTGATTTGCCAACATTTGGCCTTCCAACAATTGCAAGCTTCAATTGTTCCTGGGGATTATTTTCAACTTCTTGACTTTCTAAGTCTATCGCATGAGGCGCCAAGGCTTGGTAAAGATCATCAACTCCTTCACCATGCGCCGCAGAAAAAGCAATAGGATCCCCGAAACCTAAAGTAAATGATTCTAAATAACCTTCTTGTTTTTTATGGCCTTCAGATTTATTGGCTACTAAAATTACGGGAGTTTTTAGACGTCTTAACATCTCAGCTAATTTTCGATCAGAAGCCAAAATAGGTTCTCGGCTATCAATAATCATTAATATGACGTCAACTTCTGCTAAAACATTCAGAGTTTGTGAGATAATCTGGTCTTTTATAAGAGCTGATTCAAAACCTTCGAGGCCAGCAGTGTCATAAATCTCAAGGTTTAAATCCCAAAGATGACCTTGAGTTTTTTGCCAATCCCGTGTCACTCCTGGAGTGTCTTCAACAATTGCGAGTTTGCGGCCTGCGAGTCGATTATAGAGTGTTGATTTACCAACATTAGGTCTTCCAACAATCGCGATTTTAAGATGTTTTGTCATATTCAGTCTATTGGTATGCAATTAAAGTTCCATTGTCGAGAAGGATGAGTAAAGTTTTATTAATTGCGATAGGAGAGAGGGTCGCTTTATATGGTAATTCAAACTTTTTAATTTCTTGACCATTCTGAGTTGAAAGCAATAAGCCTTGTTTATTTGAGCCAATTATCAACAAGGTATCATTAACAATGAGAGGACCTGCCCATAGAATTTTCCCTTGTTGTTTTTCTTGATCCACAAAATGTACAAGTTGTTGAGACCATACGATTTGTCCTGACTCTTTCATTAAACATACTAAATGATTATCGTTTGTAAGCATGAACAAATATCTGCCAGAAATAGCAGGTGTTCTAATGCCTCCCAGGTCACGATTCCAAACAGATTGCCCACTACGCATATCTAAGGCACTAATGCGACCGCTATGACTTACAAGGAAAACAAGATTCTTATCAATAATAGGGCGTGCTTTAATATGGGAAAGTGCTGATACAGAATCAAGTTGTTTGTTTGCTTGCAGGGTTTCAGACCATAAAGGGTATCCATTTTCTATACGAAGAGCAAATACTTCGCCAGAAGAGTAAGGGGTGACAATAACACCTGCATGAACGGCAGGACTGGCTCCGCCTAAAAGGCCAGCTGATTCAACGATGCCTGTATGAGTCCATAGGAGTTGGCCATCTTTCGCATTGAAAACTTCAAGTTGATTATTAATGGTTATAACAAAAATTTTTCCTTCAGAGACTGTTGGGGCTGCTCTTACAGGAGCTGAGGTAGGGAAGCGCCATAAAATGTTTCCTGTTTTCGCATCAATTGAAAGAATTTCTGCATGAGCTGTTGTTGCATAAATTTTTCCTTGATCATAAGCCAAGCCGCCTCCAAAAGGTTGAGAGGAGCTATCAGCCGGGATACAATATGTTTCCCATTCTTTTTCTCCATTTTGGATATTAATAGCACTCACCAAACCAATAGAATCGATAGTGTATACATGATTTCCTACGGCGATTGGGCTATTTAACAACCGATGTTCGGTAGAAGAGCCATGGCCTATATTTTTCTCCCACATCAAGTTGAAATCAGGATTTAAAAGGAGAGGAGGCATCACATGGCGTGCATTCCCTCCAGCCATAGGCCAAGTCTGATTTATTTCAGGCGCGTCAAGTTTTAAACTATGATCTTTTAATGTATCATCTACAGTGTATTTTTCAGTAGATAAGAGAACTGATTCACGAACTCCTTCTAGGGGGATTTTTTCTTTTTTTCCAAGAAAGCCGTCACATCCACTTAAAAGGATGGCCGTGAAGGCTATATATCCGTAATATTGTCTCATGAGTTGTCTCTTATTAAGTATTATTAATTTAAAGCACCAATTTGTTCTAAATAAGCCATGGCACGACTTTTGATGCTGGGTGAAGCATATCGATCTTCAATTAAGAACTTGAAAAGTTCTGCTGCTTTCTTCAAATTGTTTTGTCGAATTGCAAGAAGGCCTAAAAGTTCTATTGCAGACTGACGCCATATGCTTGTTCCGTTGGCAATTGGTTCAAGAAGCTTGGTAAGAGAGTGGACATCTTGATTTTCAAAACCTTCATATCCCCATAAGATAACAGCAAGCTCTCTAAATTTAGCTTCAACTTTCTTATCTTCAGAGAGGTTTAGATAAATTTTAAATCGTTCTTCTTGGCTGATATTTGATAAATGTGCTTTTTTAAATGCCGCCATCACGCTGTATCCGTCGTGCTCATTTTTTAGAGACTCAAGAATTTCTTTAGCTTTTTCAGGGAGGTTAACATCTGAAGCCTGTAAAGCTGCTTCATAGAGAGAAGCATGCTTTAGATTCTTTTGGTTCTTAAGATGTTCCCAAAAAACACTACCAGCTGTGATTAAAATGATTGAAAGAAGGGAGATGATAATTAAATTTGCATATTTTTTCCAAAATTTAATTAATTGTTCAAGGCGAACATCTTCTTTAATTTCTTCAATTATTTCATTCATTTCAGTCATTTAAAACCTCATTTTTTAATGCAGGTTACTCTAATGCAAAATTTTCTAGAAATCAAACCTTTAAGCCAGATTTAAGATTATTTATTTGAATCGTAGACTTTTAAGTAAATGAGAGATAAAGTCATTAGAAAAATAATTTTAAGTAAGAAGAGGGGCTTGTTATGGAGGGAAGAAAAAATTCTGTTCTGTCTGCATTAATTTTTGGGGTGTTTGTTGCTGTTGGATTGTCACTCTTAGGTTTTTTTATTTTCAGAGGGGCGCAAAGCATCAAGTTAGCCGAAAGATATGTGACAGTTAAAGGTCTTGTTGAGCGCATGGTTAAATCTGATCGTGCTGATTGGGAAATTGCAATAAGATTAAGTGGGGATAATTTAAGCGACCTTTATAAACAAATTAGTGAACAAAAAGCAAAAATCCAAGAATTTCTTCAAACCGTAGGTCTCGAAGAATCAGAGATCAAAAATACTTCACCTCAAGTCAATGATACGCATGCGCGCGATTGGGGTGGTCAACTCCCGCCTCATCGTTATATTGTCGAACTTTCTTTAAAAGTGGCTACCCAAAAAGTGGATTTAATCGAAGAAACAAATCGACATTTAGGAGAATTGGTAAAAGAAGGTGTTGCTGTTTCGCGCTCAGAGGTCAGATATCAGTATACTCGCTTCCGCGAATTAAGGCCTGAGATGCTTGCTGAAGCTACAAAAAATGCGCGTGAACTAGCTCAGCAATTTGCCGTAGATTCGGGAAGTGGTATTGGAGCTATACGCCGTTCAAATCAGGGTGTTTTCCGTATTATGAGTGCGGATGCTTCCCCTACCGAAGACTTTGATTCAGGCCATAATTCTTTATTTAAAAAGATTCGTGTTGTTTCTACAATCGACTTCTTTTTAATTGATTAAACAAAAAGAATAATATTTAGAATAATACCAAATTTGATTTATCTTCAGGTGTCCAAAATAAGAATTTTTGCATGATATCTTTAAATAATTGACTTGAATTCAAAAGATTTAGCCATGATTTTATATGAGGGTAAGGCTGGGCCTCGAACCAATTAGGTGTAACTCTGGAAAATTGCCGAATGAAAGGAAATATTGCTAGGTCCACAAAAGATATAGAGTTTCCTTTTAAAAATGGGGTCAATTGATCCTCAAGTTTTCTTACAAAATGTTCGCATTCCTCCCGATAGACCTTATTATTTTCTTCTGAATATCGGCCAGGGTATTTATAGCGATCTAAGGCATGTTTAAAAGTTGTGTCATTTTCTCGAATTAGTGAGAGTTCTTCTTTTGATAAATTTGATGCTGGGAAAGACCATCTCATGATATCTAAGCTTTCCTCAAGAAGAGTGCCATTTTCTAATAACATTATAGGGACAGTCCCTTTCGGAGAAAGAGTAAGCAATTCAAAGGGCTTATTTTTTAAATCTACTTCCCTATGTTCATGGGGAATTTTTGAGGAATAAAGTGCTAATCTTGCTCTCATCGCATATGGACAACGCCGAAATGAATAAAGAATAGGAAGATGAGATAGCATTGGATATTTCCTTAATTTAAATGGCAAAAAGAATATAACATAATTTTTAAATTTTCTGCTTTTAACGTAAGGTTCAAAGCGTCAGGAAATGGGAAAATTTTTCTGATGAAATATTTTTTGAATTTTCTCGTGTTTTCTTTACTTTATCTATTAATTATGCTGAGATAAATCAACTTATTACTATGACTTAAAATTGTTGTGAATATTCTAGCGTTTGAAAGTGCAAATTTTTCTCTCTCCATTGCAGTGCAAAACTGCGATAATCAGAGAGCATTCCGAGAAGTAAGAGAAGTACGAGGTCAAGATACTAAAGCGCTTCCACTTATTATTGAGGCCTTGCAAGAAGTAAATCTGAAATTTGAAGACATTGATCTGATTTCAACAACACTTGGTCCTGGTTCATTTACAGGGTTGCGTGTGGGCCTTTCTTTGGCGCGTGGCTTCAGATTAGCGTTAGGAATACCTTTAGTTACTTTTAATTCTTTTGATTGGGTTTTTGAGACAGTCAAAGAGAAACAAAAATATGAAGAAATATATGTTATTTTAAATTCTCAGCGAGAAGAATTATTTTTCAAAAAATATGCAATAACAAATCAAGATCCCGAATTACTTACAGGGCAAGAAATTGCAAATCTTATAACCTCTAAACCTACTTTAATTATAGGAGATGGTGCTATATTTGTTCAAGATTTAGTGGTTGATAGGCAAAATGTTGAAGTTATTACAAGCATGCCCACAGCTGAAACTTTACTAGAAATTGCAGCGAAAAATTTAAAAGCAAGGTATTACAGTGATGAAAAGCCATTTTACTTGCGATCACCTGATATAACGCAGCCTAAGAAATAGTGGATTACAAAATAGTACCTTTTAATTTTGAAGTATGTGAGCAAGCAGCGACTCTACATGCATCAGCTTTTGATTGTGCATGGTCAAAAAATGAATTTGAAGTTCTTTTAACTGTAAATCCTGGCGTTTTTGGTTTTAAAGCAGTTTCTTCAGAAGAGCAGTTATGTGGATTTATTTTATTGCAGTATATTATTGATGATGCCGAAATATTAACTTTAGGTGTTTCGAAAAATTGTAGACAACAAGGTATTGGAAAAGAATTAATAAAGACAACAATAAAGAAACTTTTTATAAAAGGGGCAAAGAGGCTACTTTTGGAGGTAAGTGAATATAATAAAGAAGCCCTTTTATTGTATAAAAGTTTAAATTTTAAGGCCTATGGGCGACGAAAAAATTATTATTTATTAAATGATAAAAAACAAGCTGATGCGTTACTTTTAGAAATCAAATTGAATAATTAATTAATTTACAAAAAATTGCTTGATTATTTAGAATAAATATTCTAAACCATTGGACAAAGATATAAATATATTAAAATATAAAAAGGGAATCATTTAGTTAAGTGAGGAGCTTTTTTTAAAGCAATCAAAGAAAAAAAATAAGTAAAAAAACAAGAAAGGAAATACAATGACAAACTCTCTTAATAAGCCCGTAAATGATACTCAGTCCTTTGAGCTGCTCAGTATGACTACTGATATCGTTTCTGCTTATGTTTCTCATAATACAATTGATATTAATGAGCTTCCTCGCTTACTTAAGCAAGTTTCTTCTACTTTAAGTGAATTAACAGGTCAGTCAACAGGGTTTGTTGATCGCCCAGAACCAGCGGTTCCTGTTAAAAAATCTATCAATGATGAATATATCGTATGCTTGGAAGACGGTAAAAAGTTAAAAATGCTGAAACGCCACCTAAAGACAGCTTACAACATGACACCTGAACAGTATCGTGAGCGTTGGGGACTTGGACCTGATTATCCAATGGTTGCTCCTAATTATGCGAAACAAAGAAGTTTTTTAGCGATGAAGATCGGTCTAGGTCGTAAACGTCGTGAAGCTGAAGCAGCTTAATTTTTAAAGATGCTCAAAAACAAAAGCGCGGTTCTTTACAAACCGCGCTTTTGTTTTTATTTTAACCTAAAGTATTAGAAATTTTATAATTTAAGATGTCTGATTTAAAAAAGAAAAAAAAATTATATATTAAGACTTATGGATGCCAAATGAACGTTTATGATTCAGAACGTATGGCAGATTTGTTAAAACCTTTAGGATTTATAGTAACAGAATTACCTGAAGACGCTGATATGGTGATATTAAACACCTGTCATATTCGTGAAAAAGCTAGTGAAAAAGTTTATTCAGAATTAGGTCGTATTCGAGAGTATAAAGAAGCTAAAAAGTTAAAAAATCAAAACATGGTTATTGCTGTTGCCGGGTGTACAGCTCAGGCTGAAGGAGAGGAAATTCTCAGGCGTGCACAATATGTTGATGTAATTGTGGGGCCACAAAGTTATCATAAACTTCCACAGATTTTGGCAGAAATAGAAAGAAAGACAGCTGTAACTGAAGGACCTGGTCGTGGTGTTTTAGAGATAGATTTTCCCATCGAAAGTAAATTTGATTTCTTACCTGAAACTTCTGACCCTCAGGGAGTATCCGCATTTCTCTCAATCCAAGAAGGATGTGATAAGTTTTGTCATTTCTGCGTCGTTCCTTATACAAGGGGAGCTGAATATTCTAGACCTGTTGAAACTATTTATGAAGAAGCTTGTCGACTTGTTGAAAAGGGTGTGCAAGAAATTACACTTCTTGGTCAAAATGTAAATGCATACCATGGAGCATTTTCTGATGAAGATGGAGAAATATGGACTTTAGGAAAGCTTATTCAATATCTTTCACTTATTCCAGCCCTTAAACGTATACGATATGTAACGTCCCATCCGGCAGATGTAAATGATGACCAAATTAATGCCCATCGCGATATTGAAAAACTCATGCCATATTTACATTTACCCATTCAATCTGGCTCCGATCGAATTCTAAAATTAATGAATCGGAAGCACACGGCTTCTTATTATTTAGATATTATTGATAAGCTTAGATCAGCTCGGCCTGATATAGCATTTTCTTCAGATTTTATTGTTGGGTATCCTGGTGAAAAAGATAAAGATTTTGAAGATACACTTGAGCTTGTGGCTAAGGTGAATTTTGCCTCTGCTTTTTCTTTTAAGTATAGTCCTCGTCCAGGAACACCTGCATCTGTACTAGAAGATCAAGTCCCTGAAGAAGTAAAAACAGAGCGTCTCTCTCGTTTGCAAGCTTTATTATTTGAGCAACAAAGATCTTTTAATCAGTCTCTGATAGGAAAAAAGATCTCTGTGCTTTTTGAAAAAGAAGGACGTCACTCAGGGCAATTAGTGGGGCGGAGTCCTTATTTACAATCTGTTTATGCCGAAGCTACACCACGTTTAATAGGGCAGTGTGTAGATATATTAATTACTCATGCAACTCAGAATAGTTTGACAGGAACAGTCATAATACAAGAAAAAGTTGCCATATAATTAGTAAATTAAAGAGGGGGAAGACTTTAATCATGGGAAATAATGCTCATATTACACTTGATGTAGAATTTGATGATAATCGTCTTTTATCCCTTTTATTTGGTGAACGTGATCAGCATTTGCTTAAAATTGAAAATAGTTTAGGCGTACTTATTAAAGCACGAGGAAATCAATTAATTGTTACAGGAGAATCAGGTAGTGTGGTTGCTGCACAAAATGTCCTTAATCGTCTTTATGACAGATTGAAAAAAGGACTTGTTGTAAGTATTGCAGAAGTTGATGCAGCATTACGAATGATCCTTGCAAGCAGTGTGAATGTATCTTCTCAAGTTCAAGAATCTTTTGAAGTGATTATACCGACGCGTCGGCGTGTTATTAGCCCGAGAACACCTGGGCAGACAAATTATATTCATGCCTTGCAAAAAAATGATTTAGTGTTTGCAATTGGTCCTGCTGGTACAGGAAAAACTTATTTAGCTATGGCTACAGCTGTATCTGCGTTGCTCTCTGGCCAAATTCAACGAATTATTTTATCAAGACCAGCTGTTGAAGCTGGAGAAAGATTAGGATTCCTTCCTGGAGATTTGAAAGAAAAAGTTGATCCTTATTTGCGTCCTCTTTACGATGCACTTTATGATATGCTGCCATCTGAACAAGTAAATAAGAGGCTAGTCTCAGGAGAGATAGAAATTGCCCCTCTTGCATTTATGAGGGGGCGAACCCTTTCAAAAGCTTATATCATTTTGGATGAAGCGCAAAATACAACTATTTCTCAAATGAAGATGTTTTTAACGCGGATGGGAGAAGATTCTAGGATGGTCATAACAGGGGACTTATCTCAAATTGATTTACCGCCGGGGAATATAAGTGGCTTGAAAGACTCAATTGAAAAATTGAATAATATAGAAGGAATTGCTATTAATTATTTTAATGAAAATGATGTTGTACGTCATCCGCTTGTTAGTAAAATAGTGCGGGCTTATGATAAATAAAATAAGTAATTTTAATTAATGGTGGCCTATTTTGTCCTCATTCACTCCTTTTGCAGATAAGTTTCAAGAACTCTCTATTCATATAAAAGATAAAGAATGGAAAAATCTGGAGTTAGATTTAAAAAAATTTACCTCTAGAATTGTTAAGCATGTTCTTGAACATGAAAAAGAAGATGTTTATGAAATTTCAGTTTCATTTGTGGATGATACTGCTATTCAACAGCTAAATTTTAAATATCGAGGAAATAACAAACCTACTAATGTGCTTTCATTTATATACAATGTAAAACCGCTATATGGTGATATTATTCTTGCATATAATACTATTCTTTGTGAATCAAAGGAGCAGAAGAAGCAATTTCAAGACCATTTAACTCATCTCGTGATTCATGGAACCTTGCATTTATTAGGATATGATCATGAAACGGAGAATGAAGCATTTGTTATGGAAGAACTTGAAAAGAGGTTTTTAAATTATTTTGGGATAGCAAATCCTTATAATGGAGAGGAGACAACTAGTGCTTAAAAAAATTAGAGGGATACTTGAAAAATTATCACTTCGACGAAATGAATCTGTAAGAGAAACGATAACAGAGTTAATTCAAGAGGCTCCTAAAGAAGAATCATCCTTAAACGAAGAAGAACGTATTTTACTTTCTAATACTCTTGCGTTGAGAGATATTACTGTAGACGATGTTATGATTCCTCGTGCTGATATAGTCTCAATTCCTCATGATATTTCTTTTAAAGATCTTACGAAACTGATGAGTGAGAAACCATTTACGAGATTTCCTGTTTACCATACAACGTTAGATGATGTTTTGGGGCACATCCACGCAAAAGATGTCGCTATTTGGTCAAAAATAAAGGACTTTGATGTACGTAAGATATTGCAACAAGTATTATTTGTGCCTCCTTCGATGCGTTTACTTGATCTTTTATTGCAGATGCGTGCCACTCAAATTCCTATGGCTCTCGTTGTTGATGAGTTTGGGGGGATTGATGGTTTAGTGACGTCTTGGGATATTATCCGTGAAGTATTAGGAGATCTTCAGGATGGTCATACTCCTGAAATTTCAGCTCAATTGACAAAGGAAAATAGCCGAACTTATGTTGTAGATGCAAGATTATTGATCCAAGATTTAGAAGAAGAAGTTGGCGCTATTTTAACAGCCGAAGAACGAGAAGATGACATCGATACAGTGGGAGGGCTTGTGATGTATATAACAGGTCGTGTTCCTGATCAAAAAGAAGTCATTAAACATAGTTCTGGGGTATTATTCGAAATCCTTGATGCAAGCCCTCGACGCGTTAACACTGTAAGAATTAAACTTCCTCCAAGATGATTAATAGAATGCTGATTTCGAGATCTTGGAGGGTTTTTACTATAGCTTTTTTATTGGGAGCTCTTGGAACTTTAGCTTTTGAACCATTTTCGTGGTTCTTCATGGTCTTCTTTTCAGTGGGAGGGCTTTTATGGCTCCTTAATAACGCCTCAACAAACTCATGGAAACAGGCTTTTGCGATTGGTTGGTGGTTTGGTTTAGGCCATTTTACAACGGGTCTTTATTGGATTTCTTTTGCTTTAGGTGTAGATTTGAAACAGTTTGGTTGGCTTATTCCTTTTATTGTTTTAGGACTTCCGGCTATTTTAAGTTTTTTTATTGCGCCAGTCACTTTTTTTGCGAAAACTTTACAAGTTAAAGGCTTAGAACAAGCACTTTTCTTTAGCATCACTTGGGCTTTTTTTGAATGGCTCCGAGGACATTTATTTACAGGATTACCGTGGAATCTTATAGGATATACTTGGGTGCCATATGAAACAATTAGCCAAAGTTTATCATTTCTAGGAATTTATGGCTTAAGTTTTATCACCATTTTTATTGCTACATTGTTATATTGTACTGTTACTGCGGAATCTCTTAAAAAAAGTCTTTCTTATTTTTTATTCGCGACCCTCCTTTTAGGAAGTCTTTGGGGAGGAGGAAAATGGCGTCTCTTGCATGTAAAAGAGGAATCAATTCCAGATGTCTATTTAAGGATTGTACAACCTAATATTTCTCAAAAACTCAAATGGAATCGCGAATATGCAGATAAGAATTTTGAACATATTTTAGCCCTTACAAATTCTCCTGCGAGAAAGAAAATTACGCATATTCTCTGGCCTGAATCCGCGATTCCTTTCTTCCTTGAATATGATCATGAACGTCGTCAACGTTTAATAAGTATTATTCCCTCTCAAGGATACTTAATGACGGGTGGTATTCGCCTTAAAAAACATTCAGTTTCTAACGTTCAAATTTGGAATAGTATATTTGTTATAACGGCAAAAGGTGAAATAGAGGAGATTTATGATAAAAGTCATTTGGTCCCTTTTGGAGAATATGTTCCTATGCGTTCATTTTTTCCAAGTTTTATTAAAAAGATAACAGTTGGATCTATCGATTTTTCATCTGGATTTGGCCCTAGAACTCTTAAAATAACAGGATTACCTCCATTTAGTCCTCTTGTTTGTTATGAAGGGATCTTTCCTGGAGAAGTCAAAGGAAGGGAAGGGGAACGACCTGAATGGATTTATAATGCAACGAATGATGCTTGGTATGGTCCAACTTCAGGTCCTTATCAGCACCTTGTTATCAATCGTGCTCGGGCTATTGAAGAAGGTTTACCTTATATGCGCGTAGCGAACACAGGAATTTCTGCTGTTATTGATGCTTATGGGCGTATCAAAGCAAGCTTACCTTTAGATACAGAGGGTGTCATTGATACAGAACTTCCTATGCCATCACCTTCACCAACGTTTTATTCTTTATATGGAGATCGTATTTTTTTTGGTCTTTTGTTCTTTTTCTCATTGTTATTTTTTTGCAGTTTCTTTAGTCAGAGAAGAAGTATAAAAAATAGAAATTGAGCAAAAGATGACACTACAAGCAGTCGAGAAATTTTATGGCCGGCGTAAAGGGCGTTCTTTAAAAAAGCAAAAAACAGAATTCTTGAAAACTTTAGATCTTTATAGGGTTAAATTTCCTTTGGATTTAAAAGAAATGTTCCCAAGTGTGCAAGAAATTTGTCTTGAAATTGGATTTGGTGGTGGAGAACATTTAGCTGCATTGGCTGAACAGAATCCAAAAGTAGGGTTTATTGGGGCCGAAGCCTTTATGAATGGTGTAGCATCTTTTTTACAATTTAGATTCGAGAAGCAACTTAATAACGTACAATTATTTCCCGATGATGTACGGCTTTTACTTCAAGAATTACCTGATAACTCAATTCAAAAAGTTTTTATTCTTTTCCCTGATCCTTGGCCTAAGAAAAAACATCATAAAAGACGAATCGTAAGCCCTAAATTAGTGGCTGAGTTAAGCCGGATAGTAAAAAAGGGGGGAGAGGTTCGTCTTGCTTCTGATGTGGCAGATTATATTGAGCATATGCAACAAGCATTTCAAACTGTTTCTGAATTTCAACTTCAACTATGTAGCCAAGAAAAGCCAGATGCTTGGCCTTCAACCCGGTATGAGATGAAAGCTTTAGAGGCTCATGATTATCCACAATATTTAATTTATTTAAAAAACTAAGTCACTTATTCTTAATTCTTTTAAGATTTACAACAATTTATTTACACGTTAATTTCTAAATTCAGAAATGACAAAAATGAAAAGTTCATAAATGTGTGGTATTGCAGGTTTTCTTGATTTTTCAAGAGCAACTTCTTCTGATTTAATGAAGAAACAAATTTCTCAAATGACTGCGAGCCTTTCTCACCGAGGGCCAGATGACGAAGGAATTTGGAATGAGGTTGAACAAGGGATTGCATTAGGGATGAGACGTCTTGCTGTCCAAGATTTGTCTCCAGCAGGTCATCAACCAATGATATCAAAGGATGGGCGTTACGTCATTGTCTATAATGGTGAGATTTATAATGCCCCTGAACTGCGCCAATTACTTGAAAAAGAAGGATTTAATTTTCGCGGTCATTCAGATACAGAGGTCATTCTAGAAGCTTGTGCTCGGTGGGGTATTGTTGATACGGTGAGTCGTTTAAACGGTATGTTTGCATTTGGCTTATGGGATCAAAAAGAAAAAAAACTGATACTAGTGCGGGATCGGCTTGGAATTAAGCCTCTATATTATGGAAAAATTGGAAAAACTCTTCTTTTTGGATCTGAACTAAAAGCCTTATTATCTTATGATAAATTCGAGCGAAAACTTAATCCAGAGGCCTTAAATAACTATTTTAAATATAATTTTATTCCTGCGCCACAGACAATTTACAATGATATTTATAAACTTTTACCAGGTACCTTAATAATTTTTAATGAGCATGGAAAAGATGAACGAAAAGTTTTTTGGGATCCATCAAAAATTGTTCAAGAAGGTCTCAATTTAAGAGAAAGCAAGATTTACGATGACAAAAGTACAATTGATGAGCTCGAGCGACTCTTAAAAGACTCTATAAAAAGACAGATGATAGCAGATGTGCCTTTGGGTGCCTTTTTATCTGGTGGTGTTGATAGTTCAACTGTTGTTTCTATCCTGCAAAGCTTAAGTTCTAGTCCTATAAAAACATATTCTATTGGTTTTGAAGAAGAAGGGTTCAATGAAGCTGAAAATGCTCGGATTATTGCTCAATACTTAAAAACAGATCATCATGAATTAATTCTAACACCTCAGGATGCGACTTCAGTCATCTCTCAATTGCCTAAGTATTTTGATGAACCTTTTGCAGATGCATCTCAAATTCCAACATATTTAGTTTCGAATCTTGCTCGGAAATCCGTAAAAGTAGTTCTTTCTGGTGATGGAGGAGATGAACTTTTTGCAGGTTACAATCGTCATCGTATCGCCGCACGAATGCAGAAGATTTATAGTTTTTTACCTTTAGTATTTAGAAATATTATAGGAAATAGCATAAAATTAGGAAATGAAGATTTTTGGGATAGAATGATTCCTTCAAGTCTTTTACCGCAAGCAGGAGATAAACTTTATAAATTTGCAAACATTTTGAAATCTAAAGATGCTAAAGAGCTTTATGAAATCCTTTTAAGTCAACGAAAAACATCTACAAATTTTTTACGAAACCAACACAATACGAATATATTTCAGTCTGAAAATCAGTTTTCAAACTTTATGGATTCAATACAATATTGGGATCTTATCAAATATCTTCCTGATGATATTCTTGCAAAAGTTGATCGTGCCTCAATGGCTGTAAGCCTTGAAGCACGTGTTCCACTTCTTGATCATCGTATTGTTGATCTTGCTTGGAAGCTTCCCCTCAATATGAAAATTAGAGATGGGTCCACAAAATGGATTTTACGGCAAATTCTTTATCGTTATGTTCCCAAAGGGCTTGTAGAAAGACCTAAAATGGGATTTGGTATTCCTCTTGGAAAATGGTTAAAAGGTCCCTTAAGGGATTGGGGTGAGGAATTTATTTCTGAAAACAGATTAGAAAATAGTGCTTTTTTTGAGGTGAAACAAGTTCGACAGATGTGGCAGAAGCATTTGCAAGGTCAGGGAAATTATCAACATCAATTATGGAGTATTTTGATGTTTGAAGCATGGAAAGAAGATCAAGAAAATTTTTAAAGGGAATTAATATATGACAATTTCTTATCGTACTTATGGATATGGCTCAGAACATGTAATTGTGATGCATGATTGGTTTTTTACAAGTTACGATGCTATTCAACCTCATCTAAATACGAAAAAATTTACTTATGCATTTGTTGATTTGCGTGGATATGGTCGTTCTAGAGCTATTACCGGCGAGTGTTCTATCGAAGAAGCTACTCAAGATATTTTAGCCGTTGCGGATGCTTTAAAATGGAGCCAGTTTCATATTATTGGGCATTCGATGAGTGGAATGATTGCTCAATACCTTATGTATAAAGCGCAAAAACGTATTTTATCATGTATTGCAATTACACCGATACCTGCTTGTGGTTCTCCTGTACCTGAAGAAGTAAAAGGATTTTTAGAAGAGGGGGCTCGAAATAATGATGAAATTGCTGAACAAATGATTGGTTTGATGACAAGTCATCGTTACGGGAAGAATTTTGCAGAACTTAAAGTAAGACACTGGAGAGAGAGCTCTTCTTCTGAAGCGAGAGTTGCTTATTTGAATATGTTCACAGAAACTAATTTTGTTGATTATATAAAAGGCCTTAAGACGCCTATTTTAGTGTTAGCAGGAGCTCATGATTCAGAAGGAGTGCAAGAAGATGTAATGCATGCAACATTTGGGAAATGGTACTCTAACATCCAGATAATTGTTTTAGAAGGGACGGGGCATTATCCAATGCAGGAAGTCCCTATAGCGCTCACATATGCCATTGAGGCTTTTCTCGAGAAGACTTCATTATAATACGTTATTTTTTAATTGGTTGATGACATTTAAAAATTTAAAATGAATTTTACAATTTTTAAACCGGCGAAGAAGGCAGTAATAACACCAATAAAAGTTACTGAAGCATAAATTAAGGCCCAAATGTTTAATCCTCTCTCCACGATGAGAGCATATTCTAAAGAAAATGCAGAAAATGTTGTAAAGCCTCCAAGAAACCCAGTTGTCACAAACTCTTTAAGCAAATTATTAGGTGTCCAATATGAGGCCATAAGTTCAATAAGAACTCCCATTAAAAAGCAACCGAATATATTAACTAAAAATATAGGGGCAGGGAAATATGTTAGAAAGAATGTTGGCAAATGGCGACATAAGATGGTTCTTAAAATTGCGCCAAAAGCTCCGCCGATGCCGACAGCGACTATAACACTTAATTTTATCATGTATATTAATCTTCTCTCTTATTGTCTCTACTTTCATCAAATTCTTATCATAGATTTCTTAAGAGAAGGCTAATCAGTAAAATCATAAATATAATTTTTGACTTAGATAGAAAAGCAATATTTTTGTCTAGAATTCTATTATGAGAACTTTGAACTGTAGTTCATGAGATTCTCAAAGTACTAAAAAAATTCATTAACAAGGCTTCCTTTTAAAATCCCTTAAAATTATTTCCTTTATTTGGAATTGAAACTAGTAGATCTTATTTAAGCGATAAATTTGATACAACTCGATATATAGAAAGAAAGGTGTTCTGTGAATAAAATAAATTTATTTTTGCTTATTAGTTCATCGGTACTCGTTGCCTGTAATCAGCATAAAAGAGAGCCATTCCTTGATGTTGAGCCAAGTGTGGAAGCTCCTTTGCCACCTCATGCACCAACAGAGCCTTTAGCATTCAATCAGTCAGAAAAATCTATTTTGTCTCCAAAAGAAGAATCTTCTCTAGAGATTGCTATCCCAGAAAAAGCACAGCTAGATCAACTTACAGAGTGGCATCCTAAAGAAGGGGATTTGGTAAGGGCAGGGGAACTTATAATGAAGTTGAAGAAAGAAACAGAAAGTAATTTAACTAATGAGAAAATGGTCTCTTATCTTGAAAATAATATGTCAATAAGCTCAAGTCAGGCTCACCTTATACTTGAAGAATTGGGATTAGAATAATTTTAAAGATGAGAATAAAAAAAGCTGAGGAATTCATCAGCTTTTCTATACATTAACATAGAAAGTCTATCCTAACTAACTAAAGCATTTTTCTTTTTTCGATTATTCTTATATCCAAGAATAATAATCAACACTAACAGAGAGACTGTTGCAATCACACCACTGAAAGAGAATGCTGACACTTGGCCATAATACTCTGAAATTACTCCGGCTAGATGATCAGCAAGATAGGCAGAAATTGCACAGATAATATAATAACAACCAAACCCAGTACCCCGTAAATCTGTCGGGACGATTTCCGCAATTAATGAGAGGAAAATGTTTTGAGTGACGCCATATTGGATTCCCCAGAAAAAACATCCAACATAAACCCAAAGAAGTGAATTTGCTGTTGCCAAGAAATGATCTGCAAGAATTAAAAATACAATTCCCATGGCTAAAAACCAATAACGGTTCATACGATCTGCTAATACGCCAACAGGGTAGGAAGAAAGACACCAGCCAGCATTAAAGATCAACATGATCGTTGGAACATATTCACTTTGAAGGCCAAAGTTATTGTAGGCGTGAAGAGTTAAAAACGTTTCACTAAAACGTGATAACATGAAAATAGAAGCAACGAGCATTAAGAGCCAAAAGGATGATCCAAGGGCTGGTAAATTTGACCAATGCATGCGTGAACGATTTTTTTGTTCAGGTAATGGAATCTCTGAAGAAACAGCAGAATGTGCAAATTTTTTAGGTTCATGAACAAAGAAAATGAGAATTAAGAAAGCGATAAATGCAGGTATAGCAGCTAATTGAAATACTTTTTTAAAATCACCACCCATCCAAATCATTGCACCAATTCCGGCAATCGCACCTAACAAAGATCCAGATTGGGCAAGAGTTCGTTTTAATCCATAAGAGGCACCAATCCGATTCGCAGGGGAAATATCTGCAACCATTGTATCTCGCGGAGTTGATTGGATTCCATTTCCAAGGCGTTCGACAAGTCGGGCTCCAAATAGAGGCATAAAGCTTGCTGCAAGGCTAAAAATTACTCTTGAAAGAACAAGCATGGTATATCCGACGAGCATCACAGGCTTACGTCGACGTAAATAGTCACTGAACATTCCGGATAATAATTTCATTAAGTAAGAGCAACCTTCTGCCACTCCTTCAACAACGCCAATCCACGCCATAGTAACACCTAAGGATTTCATATAAATCCCAATGTAGCTGTAGACCATGATGAACGACAGATTAACCAGGAACATCATCCAACCAAGAGTCCAAACAAGCTTTGGAATTGGTGCTAGAGTCGTTGCTGATCGAGAAGGTTCTTGAGAAGATTTATTATGGGTAGTTGTCATTGTTAATCCAGAATTATCATGTTGATATTCATAAAATTTATACCCTTTAAGAAAAGTTAAGCTACTAATACATATTCTGGAGTGGGAATTCAATGGTCTAAAATAAGATAATTTGAATTTTATGGATATTTTAAGCGATTGCACAGAAATTTTTTGCTCAAGTGTTTGATAAAAAATTTATTTTTTTAGAGTATGAAATAGAATCATGTTAAATAATTTTTTGAAACACCTCTGAAAAATAACTTTTGAGGTAATTAATTGAGTGTTTTTTTAAGAATTTAAAGGAGTGTTATGTCTTCTTCTAAGATGATTGAACGAGAAGTTTTATTTGGAAATCCTGAAAGAGTAAGTGTTCGCCTTAGTCCGGATGGAAAATATCTAAGCTATGTGGCGCCATATCAAGAAGTATTAAATATCTGGATTGCTCCTCTTAACAACGTTAAAGATGCTTTTGTTATTACTCAAGATGAGAAAAGAGGAATTCACAATTATAGCTGGGCTTTTGATGGCAAAACACTTCTTTATATGAAGGATCAAGAGGGAAATGAAAATTGGCAACTATTTTCTGTCGATGTAGAAACAAAACAGCATAAATGCTTAACTCCACAAGCCAATATCCAAGCACGCATTGAAAAATTAAGTCCTTCATTGCCTCAAGAATTACTTATTGCGATAAATGAGAGAGACTCAGCTTATCATGATCTTTATAAACTTAATATATGTACTGGAGAGAAGGTTCTTATCTTCAAAAACGAAAGTTATAGTGGTTATGTTTGTAATGAAGAGCTAAAATTAAAACTTTTAGCTAAAGAGACTCCTGAGGGAGGAAGTATATGGTTTTATCTCAATGAAGGAAAGGTAACACCTTTTCAAGAAATCCCTGTAGAAGATAGGCTTACAACAACGCCGCTTCGTTTTAATAAAGAAGAAACTCAACTTTATCTTATTGATAGTCGTGGCCGGAATACAGGGGGGCTTTTTGAATTTAACCTTGCGACAGGAATCCAAACATTAATAGGTGATGATGCTCGGACTGACATCAGTGATGTCATGGTAAACCCGATAACGAAAAAGATCGAGGCTTATGCAGTAACATATGGTCGCAAAGAATGGAGTTTTTGTGTTGAAGAGATCTCTGAAGAGTTAAAAACTCTCCAATCTATAAAAGAAGGGGATATCGAGGTATTATCCAGAACGTTAGATGACCAACATTGGATAGTGGGTTTTATAAAAGATAATAGCCCTTTGCATTATTATCACTATGACCGTCACCAAAAACAAAAGACTTTTCTCTTTTCAAATAGACCTAATCTTGAAAATATGCCCCTTGTAAAAATGAGACCGATGGTCATTAAAGCGCGTGATGGATTGGATCTAATGTGTTATTTAAGCCTACCGGAAGATTGCGAAAAGCCAATATGTCCTTTACCATTGGTTTTACTAGTTCATGGTGGCCCTTCTGCGCGAGATTATTGGGGATATGAGCCAATTCCACAATGGCTTGCAAATCGAGGATACGCTGTTTTAAGTGTTAATTATCGAGGATCTACTGGTTTTGGGAAAAATTTTCTTAATGCTGGTAATGGGGAATGGGGCGGCAAGATGCACGAAGATCTTTTAGATGCAGTGCAATTTGTAATTGATCAAAAAATAGCAGATCCTGAAAAAGTAGCTATTATGGGAGGAAGTTATGGCGGATATGCAACGCTGATTGGATTAACTTTTACGCCAGATATCTTTGCATGTGGCATTGATATTGTGGGCCCTTCCAACCTTGTAACTTTAGTTGAAAGTATCCCTCCTTACTGGAAACCCTATCTTGCGGCATTTAAAGTAACAATTGGTGCTGATTTTGAGACATTTGAAGGAAAAGAATTTTTGAAGACGCGTTCACCTATTCACTACGTAAATCAGATAAAAAAACCTCTTTTAATTTGTCAAGGAGCTAATGATCCTCGGGTTAAGCAAGCTGAATCCGATCAAATTGTAAAAGAAATGGAAGCAAAAAACATACCTGTTACGTACGTTCTATACCCAGATGAAGGGCATGGGCTAGCGCGTCCTCAAAATAGATTGTCATTTTTTGGTATTGCCGAAGCTTTTCTTGCGCAAAATTTGGGAGGAAGAAAGCAACCACTTGGACTTGCTGATTTTGAAAAATCATCATTCCAAGTGAAGGTAGGTAAGGATATTATCACAGATCTTAAAAATTATAATGCTGAACGAGATTGAGTTATATTATGGCAGATGTACGAATTTATAAGCAAAAAAAATCAGCAATGCAATCGGGACTCAGGCGAACAAGAAATTGGGTCCTTGAATTTATTCAACCTGCACACCTTTATATAGAACCTTTAATGAAATGGGCTGGTTCTATTAAAACAAATTCAGAAAAACAAAGACTTTTCTTCGAAACAAGTGAAATGGCTATCGCCTATGCTCGCTCAAAAAATTTGACGTATTTTGTTGAAAATTCTTCTCTTATTAAGGTGATCCCAAAACGGTATAGCGATAATTTCAAAAGACTTTAGATATTTATAAATATTTTTCTTGCTTTATGTTCTCTATCTCGTGTAAACAAAGGTCATTCCTGTTCTTATCGCGGGGTGGAGCAGCCAGGTAGCTCGTCAGGCTCATAACCTGAAGGTCAGAGGTTCAAATCCTCTCCCCGCAACCAATTCAATATTCTTTCAAAAACCTTATAATATAAGCTAATTTTTTACGACGTTTGGCAGATTTCGTAGAGATTTTATTATTTCCATGATTTTAAGAGCGTATGTTTCTCAATTATTAAAATTTCATAAAGGATGCATTTTAGCATCTAACATTTTTAAGAATAGCTATGATTGCAATTTGATAAAATAAACCCGTTGCTCTAAAGCTGTGTTCTCGTTAAGATCATGCCTTATAATTTAAAAGAGGGTTTAAATGTTAATTGAAAAAATTCGAGCACACTCTGAGAGTTGGTGGTTTCGTTCATTTCTTGGAATCTTAGCAATAACCTTTGGTTTCCTTTGGTATGGAAATGATTTAATTTTGGGAAGTCGGGGAAGCGGAATGACTATAGCATCTGTTGGAGGTACTAAGATTACCCTTCAACAGTTCTCTAGAGTCTTGAATTTAGAAATAAATCGAATAGAGGCAAATCTCAATCAAAAGCTTCTTCCTGATCAACAAAAACAGCTTTACCCTTTAGTTTTAGAAAGGCTGGTTAATGATACGCTTCTTAATAAAGAAGCACAAAGATTAGGCCTTACAGTTACAGATGATTTTTTGCGCAGAATTGTTACTGAAGATAAAAATTTTCATAATGAAAAAGGCGTATTTGATCGTGAAAGATTTAATGTTTTCCTTTCTCAAACAGGCTTAACTGAAGTAAATTTCTTTAATGAAATTCGTCAAGAAATTTTGAGAAATGAGCTTTTGGAAGCTATTTTTGGCGGAATTCAAGCTCCGGCAAGTTTAGTTCAAAGAATATATGCATTCATTGAACAAAAAAGATTAATTTCTTTTGCAACAATTGAGAGTGCAAAAATAAAGCTTGATCGTGAACCTTCTCCAGAAGAAGTAGAAGGGTTTTATGATAAGCATCATTCCCTTTTTACGGCGCCCGAATATCGAGATATTTCAGTCCTGACATTGAATATATCTAACGTAATGCCGCTAATTAAATTAGGCGAAGAACAAATTAAACAAGCATATGAGTCCCGTCTTGAAGAATTTAAAGGGCAAGATTTTGCAAAGGTAAAAGATAAAATAGTCGATGATTTGAGAAAACAAATAGCGGCAGATAGGCTGTATGAGTTAACTAATAAGATTGATGATGATATTGGTGGAGGAGCTACTCTTGAAGAAGTTTCTAAAAAATATCAAATTCCCATGAGTCAGATTACTAAAGTAGCTCATGATGGAAATCCTTCTTCTGATACGTTAAATTTTAAAGACCAACTTAATGACAAAGTTTTAGCTTTAAAGGTTATAAAAGATGCTTTCCAGCAAACACTTAATGTTGTTGGCAATGTTGTTGAAGCAGGAGAAAGTAAGTATTTTATTGCTCGGGTTGATAAAATTTATCTTTCTCAATTGTTTCCTTTTGATCAAGTAAAAAAAGAAGTTTACAAAGCTTTAGTATCTCAAATGAAGGGGCAAAAAGCAGCGAATTTAGGAATGCAATGGGTAGAAAAAATTAATCAAGGAGGGAATCTAGAGGCTCTCGCGGGGCTTCAAGGTTTTAAAGTATCTCACCTTAAAATAGGTCGACAAGGCCCTATTGCACCTAGTAATATTCGCTTTTCTGATGAATTTCTTTCAAAACTTTACCTCTTGCCGAAAAAGGTTGCGGCAGCTACATCCTTATTAAATGATAAAGGAGAAAAGGATATTATTGTAGCTACTGTGAAAGACATTGAAGCGGTTTCTATAGAAAGAGCTAAAAATGAAATAGCAGGGTTTAAAACAAGGATGAATCAAGAGCTGGCGAATGATCTTTTAATTCAATATTTAGAATCAATACGTCAGAGATTTTCAGTAGATTATAATAAGAAACTTTTCGCACAACTTATGAGTGCAAAGTCTTAGAAAGAGAATAAGGAAGTCTAAAAATGAAAATAGCAATACCCAAAGAGAGAAGAACCGGAGAAACGCGTGTTGCAGCTTCTCCAGATACCGTCAAGAAATTAGTTGGAATGGGATTTGAAGTTATCGTTGAGAAAGAAGCTGGTCTTTCAGCGTCAATTCCTGATGAACAATATCAAGAAGCTGGCGCAACTATAATGAAAGATTTTTCAAGTACAGTTTCTCAAGCTCAGATTGTTTTGAAAGTTCAAAGCCCACTTCATAAAGGTGAAGGAGAGCTTGATGAAATTTCTTTATTACCTAAGGATGTGGTTCTGATTGGTATGTTGTCACCTTATGCCAACCGTGAACAACTTAGTTATTATGTTAAATCTAAAATAACCTCTTTTTCTTTAGAATTTGTCCCCCGTATTACACGGGCTCAATCAATGGATGTGTTATCTTCTCAAACTAACCTTGCAGGATATCGTGCGGTTATTGAGGCGTCTCAAGTTTTTGACCGTGCTTTTCCTATGATGATGACAGCTGCAGGCACAATTGCACCAGCTCGTGTTTTAATATTGGGTGCTGGTGTTGCTGGACTTCAAGCTATAGCAACGGCAAGACGTCTAGGCGCTGTGGTCTCTGCTTTTGACGTTAGAGCTGCCGCAAAAGAACAAGTAGAGAGCTTAGGAGCGACTTTTGTTTTTGTTGAAGCCGATGAAAGTGGAGAAGGCTCAGGCGGTTATGCAAAAGAAATGAGTGAAGACTATAAAAAGCGACAATCTGCAAAAATTAAAGAAGAAATCGCCAAGAATGATATAGTTATCACAACAGCTCTTATTCCTGGAAAGCAAGCGCCACTTTTAATTACAGAAGATATGGTACAAGCAATGAAGCCTGGATCCGTTATTGTGGATATGGCAATCGAGGCGGGTGGAAATTGCAATTTAACGGAAGTTGGAAAAGTTAAAGAAAAACATGGCGTGAAAATAGTAGGTTATCCACAATTAGCAACTAGAATTCCTAGAGATTCAAGTGCCTTATACGCGCGCAATATTTTAAATTTCTTATCACTTCTTTATGATAAGGAAGCCAAGACGCTAAAATTAGAGTTAGAAGATGAGATTCTTCAAGCCGCAGTTTTAACTCATGGTGGAAAAATTATTCATCCGCAATTTCAATCTTAAGGAGATTAATAATGAATTTTGCACCACTACTTGAGAAGGCTCAAGACCTTATTAAACAGTCAACAGATTTATTAAATGCCTCAAATAATCTTAAAGAAGCTGTCTCTGCTGTTCAAGAGCAAGCTGCAGTTGCTGCAATGACGCAACAAGGAGTATCTCCTTTTATTTTTGGGCTTACAGTTTTTATTTTGGCAGTTTTTGTAGGCTATTATGTCGTTTGGCGTGTCACACCTGCATTACATTCTCCTCTTATGGCGGTAACGAATGCAATTTCAAGTGTGATTATTGTGGGAGCGCTCTTGGCCTCAGGTTTATCTGCTTTGGGATTTGCTAAGATTCTTGGTTTTTTGGCAGTTATCTTAGCTTCAGTTAATATCTTTGGTGGATTTATTGTTACGCAACGCATGTTGCATATGTTTATGAAGAAGAAATAAGGAAAATATGATGTCTGAAAATCTTTTAGCTCTAAGTTATCTTGTCTCCTCTGTCTTTTTTATTATGGCCTTGCGAGGACTGTCATCTCCAAAAACTGCTCTTGGTGGGAATATTTATGGTGTTTTAGGAATGCTCATTGCAATCGGTGTAACTATTGCTTCTCCATCTGTTGTTGGGTTTGAAATGATCCTTGCTGGTGTCTTAATCGGTGGTGCTTTAGGCACAGTGATAGCTCTCAGAATTCAAATGACGGCCTTACCTCAGCTAACAGCGGCTTTTCATAGTTTAGTTGGTCTTTCAGCTGTTTTTGTAGCGATGGCAGCACTTTGGAGTCCTGAAGCGTTTGGTATTGGCTTTTCAGGCAATATCAAAATGGGAAGTCTAATTGAAATGTGTCTTGGTGTGGCGATTGGTGCCATAACTTTCACAGGGTCAGTTGTCGCGTTTGCTAAATTGCAAGGACTTGTCAGTGGAAAGCCTCTGGTATTTCCATTCCAGCATCTTTTAAATGCGTTATTGGCTATTTTATTAATCTTTTTGGGGTATATGTTTGTTAAAACTGAATCTCATTTTATCTTCAGTATGATTATCATTATCTCATTTGTTTTAGGATTTTTATTAATTCTTCCTATTGGAGGAGCGGATATGCCTGTGGTTGTCTCAATGCTGAATTCTTATTCAGGATGGGCGGCTGCTGGAATTGGATTTACGCTTAAT